>JAQWPZ010000137.1 GCA_029245125.1 Rubripirellula sp. | reverse complement strand
CGCGGTTGACCGGCTCCGGCGTCGGCGTCAACATCGACATCGTCGACGCCGACGATGAGCAAACAATCCCGCAAATTGAACCCGAGCTCGCCTCTGAGCGTGGGTTTTTGGAGGATCAGTCAAACGACCTGATGATGAGTGCCATTCAGTTCGCGAGCAGATTCAGATCGCTACCGTTTCTTCCACCGGTTCGCCGCTTCGCCAATCTCCCCAGTTGTCTGGGTCACGATGCACCCGACGGTAAACCGTATCTCGCTCGATCGGATCGCGGCCTGCCTCCACAATGAGATCTTTCATCTTATCGACGGACAAACACTCAGGCGTGGTGGCTCCGGCGTCGTGATAAATCAATTCATGACGAACGGTTCCATCGATGTCGTCGGCACCGTACGCCAACGCTGCCTGTGCGGTTTCGATGCCGAGCATAATCCAGTAAGCCTTGATGTGCTGAACGTTGTCCAGCATCAATCGGCTGACAGCCATCGTTCTCAAATCCATCAGTGCCGACGGTTTCTTAATGTCAGATAACTTGGTGTTCTCTGGGTGAAACGCCAGCGGGATGAAGACTTGGAAACCGCCGGTCTGGTCCTGCAATTCCCGCAGCCTCAGCAGGTGATCCACGCGGTGGTAAGCATTTTCGACATGCCCATATAGCATCGTGCAGTTCGTCCGTAGCCCGATCTCATGAGCGGTCCGGTGAATTTCAAGCCAGGCATGGGTATTGGCTTTGTGTTCGCAGAGCTGATCTCGCACCTCGGGATGGAAGATTTCCGCACCGCCACCGGGCATACTCCCCAGTCCTGCTTCCCGCAGGTCCTCGAGGACCCACTGAATTGATTTTTTGGTTTGAAATTCAAACCAGTTGATCTCCACAGCGGTCCAACCCTTCAGGTGGATCTGCGGGTAATTTTCGTGAAGAAGTTCGATGATGTGGCGGTACCACTCGTACGGCTTTTGATGATGCAAACCGCCGACAATGTGCATCTCGGTGCATCCGGTCTCGGTCGCTTCTTGGCCGCGAGCCAAAATTTGCTCGTCGTCCATGGCGTAACCCTTGGGATTACGCAAATCGCTCCGAAACGCACAGAACCGACACCGGTAAACGCAAACGTTGGTCGGATTGAGGTGCGTGTTGATGTTGTAGAAACCAACATTGCCGTTCTTGCGTTCGCGAACAAAGTTGGCCAATTCCCCAACAGCCTGCAGCGGGACGTCGGGCTGGTACAGAAAGATCCCGTCGTCGAGCGACAACCGCTCATTTGCCTCGACTTTATCGCGGATCTCTCGAAATTGGGCGTCGCGTTCGGTCGCATTCATCAGCAGAATCACTCAAAAGAAGTGTGGCAAACTGGTAGAAATTTAACCGGAGAAGCCTTCCCTGAACAACTCCCGAGAATTTTCCGCGGTTACCACGGCAGCCTCCGCGTCGACGCACCACGTGCCTCGCTAGTTTGGTGGCAAGCCAGGCAGCGTGAACTCCCGGAAATCTGATGCTGCTCTCACCACCAGCAATCGACCGCTCCACCGCCCAATAGGATCAAGCTGATGGCGGCATTCGTGTCGAAAAAGGCTTGGTTGACCCGGTCCAAATCGTCCGGCCTGACCAATCGATGCTGCCGGATCACCAAGCCCGCAACCACGGCCAAAACAACCCAAAAAAGCGAACCAAATCCGGTTTCCGCCGCCACGAGTGGCAGTAGACACAGAAAACCGAGCATCAGCAGGTGGCATCCAGCCGCAACTTTCAGGGCACCTGCGATTCCCAATCGAGCGGGAACGCTGTGTAACCCCGCCTTCGCGTCGAACTCAGCATCCTGACAGGCATAGATGATGTCGAAACCAGTCACCCAGGCTGCAACGGCGGCAGCCAGCACACCCGGCGCCAACAAATCCGCAGGCGATAGGACCGACGGTAAACCTCGTATCGCCACCCAAGCACACAACGGAGACAAGCTCAACGCGACGCCGAGCCACAAATGGGCAGCCGCAGTGAACCGCTTGGCTAACGAATACCCCATCAGGACCATCAAAACCGGGACGGCAGCGAACAGCGGAACCGGATTTGGAAGGAAGATGGCAGTCGAACCGATGAATCCTAACACGCAAAAGAGCGTGAAAAACCAAACCTGCGATGAACTCATCACCCCCGCCGGCAGATGACGACTCGCTGTTCGGGGATTTTCAGCGTCGATGCGAGCATCAACGATTCGATTAAACGCCATCGCCGCGCTGCGGGCGAAAACCATGCACAACAAGATGCCCAGCAAGTCACGAAATCGAAAGCTGACGGACTGGCCATCGGGCAACGGTGTTACCAACGCCATCACGACTGCCAACGCAGCGAACGGCAACGCGAAAATAGTGTGACTGAACCGAATCAGCCCCAACCAATCACTCAACCCGGGCCCCTTGGCGATACCTTGTTGACTCATCTGCTGAATTTTCTCTTTCCCTCGCCACGCTTGCGCATCTTCCGACGCGGACATTCTCATCTTATCGCCTCGTCGAATACAGCCTGCTACCTCCATTTTCCGGCTGGGATTTTCCGGCTGGGATTTTCCCGAAGCGACAGACTCCCGGTGGGCTGAATCACGCCACACTCTCGGTCTTGTCGATTGACTGCTGTCATTCAGTCACTAAATCGACTTCGCCCAACCGTTAGCGGGGACGGCAATTTCTGATCACCCACCCCCTTCGCGAGTCTGCTGGCGGTTGCATTGCGTTTTCAAAGGCATTCGAGCGACTTGCCGACAGGCGACCGAAGTACTTTGGTTGCAGATCGGCCTGGACACTCAGTCGCTTTCAATTTTCCGCAACAACTGAAGCAATTGGTCAGACTTAGCGCGATCTCGCAACGTGCCGTCCACAATTCCCCGAACGATTCCCTTTGAATCGATCACATAATTGTCAAATGTCATCCGTTTCGAACTGTAATCACGTGTCTGCTTCGCATCCTTGTCAAAAGTCAGAAGATAAGGAGGGTCATGCTGCCGCTTAATTTTCTTCAATCCATCCACGCCTTCAGATTCCTCTCGAAATACAACGAGCACTTCTGCGTTGAGCGATTTAAATGCATCGGCACTCTTTTTCAGCTCGACCAGCTGATTCATACAAAACGGTCACCAGTGTGCCCGATCAAACAGCAAAACGACGTGCTTCCCCTTGCCTGTCAATTCGCTCAATTTCAGCGGTTTTCCATCGATGCCAATGACCGTAAAGTCGGGCGCTTTTGCGCCGATCGCCACATTCCCTCGCTCCTGCGCTAACAGAATCGAGGTCGTCAGCAGGAAACAACAGCCAGCCATCAACAGATTCTTCATCGAAACGCCTCCAGGAAGAGAACACCACACGGGCACATTGGGCGTTGAGCCAGCAGAAAAAAACCGCAAAACGCATGTTGGTACAGACACCCACAGGTGTCAATTTAGCCCCGTTTCCGTGGTAAACAAGCGAGTAGTCAAGAGCAGCGATCGCCCATTAATGCAAAAGGAGGTCACCATTCACATTGTCCAACTCGGCCAAAAGTCACAATCCTGGCCGGCCAAGAGGCGAGCAAGTCGAGGACATATCTTTTTGCCTGGCATTGTGCGAAAATCGAGGGCTCGGAGGCGTTTGCTGGTCTGGTGACCGCCCCAGTCTTCAAAACTGGTGAGGCGTCGGCAACGATGCTTGGTGGGTTCGATTCCCATCCGCTTCCGCTTGAACAATCGATCTATCTGAATCGCTCCCACATCCCTGTGTCCATCGCACGATGATCGCTTGTTCGCTGATTCTTTCGCCCTGCAGAAGCGCGATTGCGAACACAAACAATTGGTTGAGCGAAGTTGTCGAAATCGTTTCAGCAGAAAGGGCTGTTCCGATGCTTCGCAGCAGATCCCAATTCAACAAGCGTGCATTGCATCAGGTTCATTCGCCACCCTATTTGCATCTTCAAAACACGGACGATTTACCGCGTTTTGACAGGTAGGATGTCGCGAGTTGGGATGAGGAGAGAGAGAAGCAAGCAATGCCTAGCGTTGGGGCGAGTCGCCAAGAGATCCCGCATGATAAAGATAAGATGAATTGAACGGAAATCGCTCAGTTCAATCCAATTCAATCCAGATCAATCAAAGCCCCAGTAGCTCGTTTAGACCCGAAGCAGCCTTTCTGTCTTTCAACGGAAAAGCATCATCAGGGCAGCGGACGAACGTTTTGTAAGGTCGCTCAGTAACTGTCGCGAAGCAACTGGTTAAGACCACGAGTCGATGTGGACAAACCAACTTACTTTGCGATGCGTGTCGGGAGGGACGATTCACTACGCGGATCGTCGTCTCACAAGTTTCGTGTTGCAACACTGCAACTTGATCGAGGATCAAGCTTCGGCGGTCGCGTAGGCCGATTCCAGTTCGGGAATGTGAATTTCACCAGCCATGTCACGCAGCTTGTCCATCGCGCGACGCTCTAGTTGTCGCACGCGTTCCTTGCTGATCCCAAGGCGATCGGCCAAAGCTTGAAGCGTGTGTACCTTTCGGTGTGAACCTAAAGCGAACCTTGCTCGAACGATCAGCTTCTCACGACGATCCAATTCGTTCAACATCAACGCCAAGCGACTGCGAAGCTCATGCCAGCGTTTTTCGCTGATCGCCGAGGCCTTGTCCTCATCGCTGATTTCGATGTCCATGTCTTGCAAGCCACCGACAACTTTCTGGCGGTCCTGCTGATTTGTAACAACCGTTCGGTAAGAGTTCCGACGTAACACTTGCGTCGCGTAGGTGCTGAACCGAAAACCACGGTCAAAGTCAAATTTCTCAACAGCGCGAATCAACGCGACGATCCCATCGCTCAACAGATCGTCGAAGGAATTGTTCTCATTGACGAATTTCTTGACCACCGAGAAAACCAAACGCAGGTTCGACTCGACAATTCTGTCCCGATGCCACTCAGCGAGAGCGACCAATCGCTCAATTAGCTCGAGTCGCTTTCGCGATGGACGCTCCGCATTCAACACTTGGCGGTGCAGCGATGCTTGGAACAACAAAAAATTCATTCTTTGAAAAAGAGTCCGTTCTTGGTCGGGCGTCAACAAAGGAGCCTCACAAAGGCGTCCCAGGTGGATTGGAAGATCGACACCACTCTTTCGCAACGCCGCGATGCCAAGCTGAGTTTGGCGTGGTGGCAGATCCAAGCTGTCGACGAAGACCGAAGCCGCGTACTTTGCATCGGCGAAGTGCGGATTTCCGATGAAGCCGATCTCTTCACGAAGGCGTCTGCGGGTCTGCTGAGCCAATACCTCGCGGGGCTGACCTTCCTTCGACTCTAAACGTCCATCTGCCTCGACGTTGGCCGCGACGAGTTCAGTCGAACGCATCCACCGAGCCGATCGGGCGGGGAAGCTGCTGGCGGTCAGTTGTTTAGACTCGGTGGCGGGTGCTGCTGCGACAGTCATGCTTGACTCCGGTTGGCCGTTTTGGGGCGGGCAAAAGTTGGTATGGACGTTTTATTCGTTCAAAACGTTCATTAAGTTCTATCGGCCTCCAAGGCCCGAGGCAAGCAGAAGCATGGCATTTTTTTTGTTTTTTCTTAAAAACACTGATTTTACGTATAACAAAAACCCGTGAGATTGACCTATGCGGTATACTTCGAGTGTTGACGGAGGAAACGTTCATCCGATAATCAAAGCGTTCAATTCGTTCGACTGGACCGAGAACGAGACTAGGTCGCACCCAGGAAGACAGCGAAAGATTTCCACATGGTTGCTAAACAACCACACTTCTCACCAAAGCAAGTCGCCGCTGCGTTGCAAGCAAGCGAGTCATCTGTCAAACGATGGTGCGATCGTGGTGCCATTCCGACAGTGCGAACTGTCGGCGGACATCGCCGCATTACGATGGAAGCATTGCAACGCTTTTTGATCGAATCAGAGCGTGAGATCGGTATTCCGGAATTTCTCGGCTTGCCTGAGGACACTGCGTCGGGGAACGGGACGCTCATCCCGGGCGGCGATGATCCCGACCAGGCTGCATTCCGCGAATCACTCGCCCGTGGGGACGAGGCCTCGTGCGAAAAGATCATGCAACGCTTGCTCGCATCTGGGAGCAGTCGCAGCGAAGTGGTCGAGTGGCTTGTCACCGACGCAATGCACGGAATTGGTGAGGCCTGGGACTGCAATCGCCTAGACGCCTACCAAGAGCGACGTGGAGGCAGCATTTGCGTGCGGTTGGTCCACCGACTTCGTGAGCAGCTGCCACCACGATCACCAGGAGCGCCGATCGCGATCGGCGGCACACTCCGTGACGATCCTTATCAACTGCCAACCATCATGATCGAATTGGCACTGATGGAGACTGGCTGGGATGCCTTTAACCTCGGTTCTGGCTTGCCGGCCAGCAGCCTCCTAAAGGCTGCTACTGAGTACAAGCCAAAACTGGTCTGGCTCAGCATTTCAACCTTCAACGACCCTGACGAGTTCGTAGACCAGGTGAACTTACTGGCAGAAGGATTGAGCGACGAAACGTCACTGCTTGTGGGCGGCCGAGCTTTGACTGACGCGATTCGGCCACGGCTGAAGTATACCGGGCACTGCGATAGCCTCCGAAGCCTCGTCCAACTGTCCAACATGATCCGCAGCTGAGCGGACTTTGCCGATAAAGAGCGAGCTGCAACCGCAGAGGACTTCGCGAGCAAGACGCGGCCCAACCATCGATTCGCTCAGCAGGAAAACGACGGCTGGAGACGGGCATACAACTCGCTTATCGCGTTTAATCAGCATTGGGCATGCTCAGCCGGCTGACGGTCTCGCCAATACCAGAGCGATGCAACGGAATCCATTGACCAGGCAAGCTTGTTGCCAAGCCATGCGGGGCTGGCTTTCTGCTAAGCGGTTCGCGCGAGCCCGCGAACGGCACGAGCTGGAACCGCGGGAGCGAGACTAGACACGAGCCAGACAGGACCGTGAGCTCTCGATTACCGAGTCGCCAGGCGTTGCTTCATCCGTTCTCCATGGCTTGGAAAATTGCCCCACAGACAACCAGCGACGGACTCTGCGGGGTGACCCGATTCGCGACTCTATCAGCGCAAAAAAAGAGGGCCGAACGAATCGACCCTCTGCTGAAATTTACGTCGCTGAGCTTAGCGATTAGTCACGGGAACCACCGCCGCCGGAACGCTCGCGTCGGCCACCGCCACCGCCACCGCCACTGCGACCTCGTCCACCGCCACCGCCACCGCCGGAACCGCCCCGTCGTCGACGTGGGCGATCGTCATCACCGCGGTCACGATCGCGATCACGATCACGCTCTTCTCCGCCACCACTGGCCTCGATCGCCGCCGCCATCTCGTCTTCCTCACCTAGCTCTTCCAAGGCTCGGCGGCGACTCAGCTTCACGCGATCGTGCTCATCTACGTCAATGACCAAGACCTTCATCGCATCGCCAACGTTGACGACTGAATCAATACTGCTGATGTAGCCACTGCTCAACTCGCTGATGTGGCAAAGCCCATCGCGACCGGGCAAGATTTCAACAAAGGCACCAAATTCTTTGATGCTGCTGACGACACCATCGTAGATTTTGCCGATTTGGACAGTGGCTGTGCAAGCCTCGACAGATCGCAACGCCTCTTCAGCAGCATCCTTGCTGGTGCTGGCGATCAGCACGGTGCCCTCATCATCGACTTCGATCACAGCACCGGTGGTTTCTTGAATCCCACGGATGTTTTTACCGCCGGGACCAATCAGAGCACCGATCTTGTCGGGAGCAATCTTGGTTCGCAGCAATCGCGGTGCAGTTGCCGAAATTTCACGCCGAGGCCGTGAAATCGTCGTCAACATTTTTCGCAAGATCTCGATCCGTGCTTCGCGCGACTGCTTCAGCGTGGCGCGAATGATTTCGTCGCTTATTCCAGTGACTTTCAAGTCCAACTGGATTCCAGTGATACCGTTTTGCGTCCCGGCGATCTTGAAGTCCATATCACCGAAGTGATCTTCGCTGCCAAGAATGTCGGTCAACAACACCCAATCGTCGTCGGAACGTCGAACTAGGCCAACCGAGATACCCGCGACGGGATTACTGATTGGCACGCCCGACGCCATCAACGCCAAGGTGGCCCCGCAAACGCTGGCCATCGACGAACTACCGTTGGACTCCAAGATGTCGCTGATAACGCGAATCGTGTAAGGAAAATCCTCAGCCGACGGCAGGACCGGTGCCACACTTCGTTCGGCAAGGCATCCATGTCCAATTTCGCGGCGTCCTGGGCCCCGAATCGGTCGACATTCACCAACGCTAAACGACGGGAAGTTGTAGTCCAGCATGAACTTCTTGCTGTACTCATCCATCAAGCCGTCGACGCGCTGCTCATCTCGTGCAGTTCCAAGAGCGACCGTCACCAAGGACTGAGTCTCACCACGCTGGAACAAAGCCGAACCATGAACGCGGGGCAGCAAGTCGGTCTCGCAGTAAATGGAACGCAAGCTGCTGCCATCTCGACCGTCAGGACGGGTGCCAGCAGAGATCAAATCGCGAATTACCTTTTCTTCCAAATCGTGCCAGACGCTTTTGAAACGCTTGGCATCGATCGCTCCATCAGCGGAGGGATCTGGAATCAGTTCAGCCATCACTCGACTGCGAAGCCCCGAGGTTGCCTCGGCTCGATCCCGCTTGCCCGCCGTTTGCTGAGCAGCCTTGAACTCTTCGTAGTAGCCGTCCTCCAAACGTTGCAACAAGCCATCATCTTCTGGTGGAATGTACTCAACTTTGGTCGGATTAACTTTCTGATAAAGTTCTTCCTGCAGGTCGATGACGTCGCGAATGACGGTTTTGGCGAACAGAATCGCTTCCATCATTTCGTCTTCGGGCATCTCTTGGGCGAATCCTTCGATCATCGCCACTTCTTCGAGCGAGCCGCTGACGATCATGTCCAGCTCGCTTTGCTCCAACTGCTCGTGGGTCGGAAAGGCAACCAACTCGCCATCGACCTTGCCGATCCGAACGCTGGCAATCGGTCCCTGGAACGGCAACTCGCTGACATGCAATGCCGCGGCGGCACCATTCATCGCCAAGACGTCGCCATCATTTTGCAAATCGCTGGCAACGACGAATGCCTGCACCTGAACTTCGTCCTTGAACCCTTGGGGCCAAAGTGGGCGAATCGGGCGGTCCATCAATCGTGCGCTGAGGGTTTCCTTGGTACTGGGACGGCCTTCACGCTTCAGAAAGCCACCGGGAAATTTACCGGCCGCAGCCAATCGCTCGCGGTAATCACAGGTGAGCGGGAAAAAGTCGAGGCCCGGACGAGGGTCACTCGATGCTGTCGCCACGAGCACAACGGTTTCGCCGTACTGCACCATCACGGCGCCGGCGGCTTGCTTGGCCAGCAACCCTGTTTCTAGGGAAAGAACGCTTCCGCCGATCTGCTTCTCAACTCGAATACGTTTTTCAGTCACTTCAATACTTCCTTACAACCTACAAGACAACAAAAGGCCCCCTGCCGCGTGACGGACCTACCACCTGGAGAATTTTCCAGCGGATCCCGTACGCGAGACAACCCAACTTGGGGCTGGCGGGGAGTGTTTGCATGTGAGCAATCGCACGATCGCGCAAAACAGAAAAGAATTGGCCGCAACTCCACCCACCCAATTTTCCGGCGATTGAGAATGCCGGAAGGGTGCTCGGAGCGACCGGGCAGGCTAACAAATTAGCCACCGAGCCGAAGAACGGGAGGCGATTTTGGCAGTGCCATCTTCGCATGACCGCAGCTCGCTTGAGACTATTTTCGAATGCCCAGCTTCCCGATGATATCGAGATATCGCTGTGGATCTTCACCACGCACATAATCGAGAAGACGTCGGCGGCGGCTCACCAAGCCCAACAAGCCTCGACGTGAGGCGTAGTCTTTGCGGTGAGTCCGCATGTGCTCGGTCAACCCGTTGATTCGCTCAGTTAAGATGGCAATTTGCACCTCAGGCGAGCCAGTATCGGCATCCGTTTTTCGATGTTCGCCGATTACCTCGGCCTTGCGCTCGTTCGAGATCGTCATTCGATTCTAAGTTCAATTACGTCGTATTTTGTTCACATGAATGGCCCGTAGTGTACCGCCATCAGCAAGCAACGCAACGGCAAATGGAGGTAGGATTTCTCGGTTCTGCCAGCAAGGGCATTTCGCTTGGCCAGAACGCCCACCTTCCCCAGGTAGAGCCCCCCGCTTGCATCCCCATTTGCGGCGGGTCAATCAAGCCAAAATCGCTCCTGTGGGACTCCGGTCCAAGCCTGCCGAGCGGCGATTTCGGGCCACCTAGCGGATGCGATCCGCCCGTTGCGGTGATGTTTTCCGCCTAAAAGCCGAGTATTTCGCGGACCTCCGCGGCCTGCTCAGCCGGCGTTCGATCATCACCACCAGCGATCACCAACTCAGCCGACAGCGGTGGTTCGTAGGGATCACTGATCCCGGTGAAGTGCTTGATCTCGCCCGCTCGAGCTTTTTTGTACAGCCCTTTCGGGTCGCGACTCTCGCAAATTTCCAACGGAGTGTCGACAAAAATCTCGACAAAATCTCCCGCTTGCCCGGCCGATTCAACAATTTGGCGGACGCGATCGCGATCGCGGCGATAAGGACTGACAAACGCGGTCAGCGTGACCAAACCGGCCGAGGCCAATAGCGAGGCAACGGAACCAATTCGGCGAATGTTCTCTTCGCGGTCTACCTCCGCAAACCCCAAACCGAACCGGTTCGCAAATGCCTCGCCATGCTCCGCGACCAATCGCTCCGGCGGCGCGCACAACCCGTGCCGAATGTTGTCACCATCGAGCAGCATCGTGGCGCGTCCAAGTTGCTGCAACTGACGATCCAATTCGTTCGCAATTGTGCTTTTGCCACAACCACTTAACCCCGTCAACCAGATCACCCGACCACGCTGCCCAAGACGCTGCTCCCGCTGCTGCCTCGTCACGGTGTGGTCGTGCCAAACAATGTCTTCCATGGAAACGATCAAGAGTTAGAGGTGTAAGAAACAACTAGGCCGATACAACTGAATCAAAATGATTGGGGTCGAGTCACCACGCCGTAGTGACTGGGTGGGATGCTTAAAATCAACTCAGTGCGACGAGAAAATCCCGCCCGCTGATCCGACCAGCGGCCCGACGCAAGCCCGCTGAGCCGGTTTGGGGCTGAGCCGGTTTGGGGCTGAGCCGGCAATCAACAGCGGGCGAGCCACCACAGCCAAACAGCTCAACCACTCGGGAAATCACGACGCTCATGATACTGCTGCAGCGATCCTGCCATGTTTGCGAGGTCACGCCGGACAGCTCTCAAATCTTGTCGACTTTTTGGGTCGTGTCGATCGGCACGAACTGCTCCAACGCCCGATCCGCACTCTCCTCATCCGATTCCGTTTCACCAGGAATCGGTGCGAGTGCTAAACCATTGATGACCATCAACACGTCTGAAGCAGTGATGATCCCATTTTGGTTGGTATCGTAACGTATCATCGCATCGACGCTGGCCAGAGCCTCACCCTCTCTCATTACCGAATCAAACCCCAGCTTGGCGGGCAAATCAGACACTCGGACCGAACCGAAGTTCCCCAGGAAGTTGATGACGACCAAAGCATCGCGGGGAGTCAATTTGCCGTCACCGGTGGCGTCATGGGGTTTGTCACGGAGTGCCGGCAAAATCTCGATGCCAGTTTCAAGGAAGCGAACGAGATTATCGGGCAACGCTTGTTCCATGCCCCGCAACAGGGCACCCGCACCACCTTCACCTGCTGGTTTGGGAAGCAATTGAACCTCGCCCACAGCCACGGCGCGAACTCCAATCCGCAGCATTTCCTGCCATTGGCTTGCTTCACCTTCACTCACTTCCCCAACCGTCTTCTCGGCTTTCACACCTAGCGATTCAATGACTCCGGCCTTGAATTTGCCAAGCTGTCCATCGTTGAGTCGAGCAGATTGCCCGTCCTTAAACCCTGGCGCAAATTCCACTTCCCCGGTAATCTCAAAGTGCTCGGTCGGGATCGCGAGATCGAAGAAGGCGGTGTCCAGCCCGCGTGGATGATGACGGAAATCCTTCGCATTGAACTGCAAAAACAATTCGTCACCCTCGCGAACATCGGCCATCGGCTTGCCGCCGGAATCGACCGCAGAGACGGTAAACTCGGCCAAATGATCACGCTCCCACTGAACCAAACGAACGACTTGGCCTTCCAAATCAGCCGCGTAAAGAGCCTTCGATTTAGCGACTTCCAGCACGACCAAGACGCCGGGCAGCCAATCCAAATCAATTGGCCCACCAGGCAGCTCGAGCGGCAACCCACGGTCGAACAGCCGCTCCACTGAACGAATTTTTAACTCGTCGACGGAAACCTCGTAATCCACGGCCGCTTGCTGAAGCACGGCGTCGACCAACTCTTTGACTTGTGGTTCACGCAGTCCCACCACGCTGATTTCAACAACCGCCTGCGAATCTCGCGTGCCATCGCTGATCACGTATTCGAACTGCAAAGCATCGACATCCTTGAATGCGGCTGCCGGGATCTTGATTGCACGCCCCCGGACCACCTCTGTTCCCTCGGGAGCTCCGATTAGCTCGACAATCTGAACGGGCGGCCGAGCCCCCCGGCGACTGACCAAATCGTTGGCCAGCACCTGAAAGATTTGATCTCGCCCATCATCACGTCGGCGGAATTGATCGTTTACCGCCTCCAGCGGGGGCAGTGGGCGAGGCAACGGAATGAAAGTCGGTTCACTTGGTTGATCCCAGTCATACTGCTCCAGGTGATCGGCCAAACGCACCACCAGTCGCTCGGGGGTCACGTCCGTTTCTAACCAGCCACGAATCGGAATCGCACCCTCAAGCTGGAAATCACCTGCTTCGTTGAGCCGCCCAAACACCCACTGCATCTCACCGAATGGGCGATCGCGTCCCTCGACTGCTTCAGCTTGATTTCCCTCCGCGATGAAACCAAAACGCTGAGAATCGGCATCAATCAGGACCAGCTTCTCGTACGACACCGCCCGCAGATCGTCAGGGAGCTGACTTTCAGCGAGAACTGCTTTTTCAGCCAACGACACCGTGAATAAAACGGTGCGATCTTGATCGCCGGGGGCGAACGAAAGAGGGGCCAACCGCAATGGATTTCGCGAGCCACCAGTCGAATCGCTTTCCTCCGATTCGGCCTGCAAATCGCCTTCGACCGAATCATCCGCCGGAGCACGCTGTCCACGCAGTACCAGTTGATCCCCGATTCGCAACACGCTCTGATCAAGCTCGACTCCGTCGGGGAGCGTTACAAACTGAACCCGATCCTCTGCCTGCAAATCAATCTGCGGGTCGGTATCAACAATGACCAGAGCTTCCTCTTGCCAACTTCGCAGGACAACGTAGTCGGGGCCTCCCAACAAAACTTGACCGTAGGCTCCGTCCAGGCCGATCGATTCGACTACGTCGATGCCTTCCCCTGCCAGATCGAGCAGGGCGATGGTGGTGGTCGGCGTTTCTTCGGCGAAGTACTGATAGACGGCAACACCCGTCAAACCATCTTGGGCGACGTCAAAGTGAACCAGGAACCCAGGACCAAGTTCGACCGAAGCAGCTTCACGGATTTGATCTGCTGCTTGTTCATCTGCTGCTTGATCACCCGCCAGCGAGTAGCGAGCGACGGAGACGGTCGGCGGCGATAATTCTGGCACCGGCGACACGGAGCTATCTTCGTTAGCTTCATCCCCACCCCAGAAAGGGAGAACCCAATCAACAAAGTCGGTTTGCCTGGTGCTTGCAACAAACAGAGCGTTCTCGCGAGCGACCGAGGTTCCGAGCAGCGGAATTTCGGTGGCAGCCGTCTCCTGCAAACCTTCAACCGTGACCTGATAACTCGTCACGAGTCCTGAAAATTCGGGTGAGAAAGCACTTTGATCGTGATCAGGCAGAGGGGAGAAAAAAGGTTGGTGGAGTGAGGAGACAACGACCAACCGGTCACCTTGCGAATGAATCGTGTGCGAAAGCCCTGGCAGGATCTGCTCGACCACTGCGCCTTCGCCGTCGAGATTAACCGTCATCGCGATGGTGTGGACCGTTGGCGGCTTCGGCATCCAATCTAAATCCAGCTTCCAATCTTGATCTGGCAAACCGCCGTCAAACAAGGCCGAAACCGCGCTGCTGGCCGCAGACACCAGTCCAGCCGGAGCCATGATCCGCACATCGAACCGATTGCCAATCAACACAACCTGCTCTTGGTGAACGAACATCTGGTCGACGTGCATCTTGAACTTGGACTCTTGGACCAAGTCCAATTCGCCATCGGCGGCCCGCTGGAACACCAGCAGCTTTCCCCCAGGCTCTGGCCCCCGACTCTGATCGACTGGCCCCCGACTCTGATCGACGACGAATAACCGATCGCCAACTTCTTGAACCAGGTCAGGACCGTTGCTCAGACCGG
>JAQWPZ010000157.1 GCA_029245125.1 Rubripirellula sp. | reverse complement strand
CGAAGACCCGATCGAATACGTGCATCCGCCGCGTCGCTCGCTGGTCAGCCAACGGCAAATTGGGACTGATAGCGAATCTTTCGAATCTGCTTTGGTCGCATCGTTACGCCAAGATCCCGATGTTATTCTGGTTGGTGAGATTCGTGAAATCCAAACGATTCGAACGGCGATCACCGCGGCTGAAACCGGACACCTCGTGTTTGCGACTGTTCACGCTCCGGATTGCGTTGGTGTGATCGAACGCATCACCAGCGTCTTTCCGGCAGAGGAACAAGCAGGGGTGCGCCGGCAATTAGCGTTGGTGTTGAAGGCGGTTTTGGCTCAACATTTGATGGTGGCGGACGGATCGGCGGTGCGGTCGGACGAACAAGCTGGCACCCGCCGCGTCCCGCGTCGCGTATTGGGCAGCGAGATCATGCGGGTCAATTCAGCGATCGGCAACATGATCGCATCCGGCAAGAGCGCGCAAATTTTATCGGCGATTGAAGCGGGGACCGCTGCTGGCATGCGGACCCTTGACCAAGATCTTGCCCGTTTGATCCACGAAGGCATGATTAGCCAGCGGACTGCTGAAGCCTATGCCCAAAATCCGACGATCGTTCAAGATCGATTGGCAAGGATGCAACGCGACGGCGGAGCGATTCGCCAAAGTCCACAAACGACGAGTCGAACAGCGACGAGTCGAACAGCGATGGGGCGATTGGGAGTTCGACGATGATGCGTGAATCAGCCCTGAGACCTGCGAGTGATCCTGGTGGGCCGAACAGCCTTTGCCAGCCGCTGGATATGGATGCGGTGCGTGTCGATCCGCGTTTGACTTTGAAGGTTCCCGCGTCGGTTGCGTTCCGCAAACAAGTTTTACCGTTGTGCAGGATTCACGACGAAATCTTGGTAGCTTGCAGCGATGTTGAAGACGCCGCCACCGCTCGGCAACTCTCCAAAATTTATGACCACCCGCTCCGCCTAATCGCAGCCGAGCCTGATAGTTTGCGACGGGCGCTTAAGCGGGTTTATGGATCATCAACGACTGCCAAACAGATTCGGCCCCGCAGTGACGCGTCTTCGGCTGAATCCGACGACGCAGTGACGCTGTGTGATGAATTGATGCAGGCTGCGGCGTTACGCGGTGCGTCGGACATTCATTTGATCCCCAACGAAAAATCGATGGTGGTAAAATTGCGCGTCGATGGTAAGCTCGAACCGTTATCGATCGTCCCCAACGAGAAACAGGCCGCGGTGATTAGCCGCATCAAGGTTCAATCGGGGTTGGACATTGCCGAAAAGCGTTCGCCGCAAGATGGGCGTTTTACCACGCGGATCGGTAGTCACCAAAACAAGATTGATGTTCGGGTGGCGACGTTGCCGACGCGGTTTGGGGAACGCGTCACGATGCGTTTGCTGGGTGGGCAAGCCGGTGCAATCACTCTGGCAAACCTAGGCATGAATGCTGCGAACCTGGGTTCGTTCCGCCGCGCAATCACGCGGCCGCACGGATTGGTGTTGTTGACCGGACCGACGGGCAGCGGAAAAAGCACCACGTTGTATGCGGCGATCGAAGAGGTTCTGCGATCGCGGGGTGGCAACGTGATCACCGTCGAGGACCCGATCGAATACGAGATGGCCGACGTGTCGCAGGTCGAGGTCGATTCGGCAGACAAGGTCAGTTTCGACAAAGCATTGCGGAGTATTTTGCGTCACGATCCTGACGTCGTGATGATCGGCGAAATCCGGGATTTGGAAACTGCCGAGATCGCTGTCAAAGCGTCATTGACCGGCCACTTGGTCTTCAGCACGTTGCATACGAATTCGGCCGTTGGTGTCGTCACGCGTCTGGCCGACATGGGACTGCAACGATTTTTGATCGCTGCGACATTGCGGATGGCGATTGCCCAACGGTTGGTGCGGCGATTATGTGACAAGTGCCGACTTCCCCGTGAACTGACGGCGTCGGACGCCGAGCTACTCGGGCGACCGGAGCTCGCCGGCCGAACCGTTTACGATGCCGGGCAATGCGTTTACTGCGCTGGACGCGGGTTTACCGGTCGAGTCGCGTTGATCGAAGTATTCGACTGTGATGCTGGCATCGCCCAGTTGATCGCAGCGGCTGCGGGCGAAGAAGAACTTGCCGCCGGTGCCGGCGAAGGGCGATACGCCGTTTTGATTGACGATGCCGTCGAGAAAATGATGGCCGGTGTGACGTCGTTCCAAGAAGTGTTGCAAGCCGTGGTGGTTTGGTGATGCCGGAGTTTAATTATCTGGCCCGCGGCGAAGGTGGACGCGTTCAACGCGGGCACATGGTGTCCGAATCGGCGACGGCATTGCGTGCGGCCTTGGAGTCGCGCGGCGAACGATTGGTCAGCGTCAAGCCGATCGAATCGAATCGCGTTTTTGGCGTGACCGGTTTTGACAATCCGCTGCATCGTTTGCCGCCACGCGGTGTGACAGTTGAATTGGCCTTGCAGCAGATGGCGGTCATGTTAAGCAGCGGGTTGGGATTGCTGCAGGCTTTGCAGACGGTCGCCGATCAAACATCGTCACCGGCGATGAAAAAAGTTGCATTGCAATTGTGCGAATCGATCCAAGAGGGAGAATCGCTATCGGGAGCGATGGCCATGCATTCGTGTTTTCCACCGATAACAGTGCAATTGGTTTGCGTCGGCGAGGCTTCTGGGAACCTCGATGCTGTGCTTGATCGAGCTGCAGCCCAGATGGGTTCGCGACGCGAAAACATTTCAAGCGTGCGGACCGCCGTCGCCTACCCAGCGTTTGTTGGAATCGCCGCGATCGTCGTTGCCGGATATCTGGTGTTGTTCGTCATTCCCGAATTAGAGAAATTTCTTTCGTCGATCGGGCGGAGGCTGCCAGCGATCACCCAATCGTTGTTGGATTTGTCGGTTGCGATTCGCGGTAACGGTCCCATCGTCTTTTTGATTGTTCTGGTGGTGGTCATCGCTATGGTGCTGGCGTACCGTTGGCCACCGGGGCGGGCTTGGTTTGACAAATGGGTGCTGCGGATACCTGTGATGGGAACAGTGTTGCGTTTGGCCGGTACGGTCACGTTCGCGAATTCGCTTGGCGTGATGATCAGCAGTGGCGTCACGGTGCTCGAAGCGTTGCGGACGGTTGAGGGTTTGCAAGGCAACACCTATTTAGCGGGCCGTGTAGCTGACGCGCGAGAGCAAATCATCGAAGGCGGGAATTTGTCGGACGGATTGCGTGGCACCAGTCGTGAGGAACCGGGCCGCGAAGAGGTGAACCGCCGTCCCGCCAAAGCAGCCTTCATGCCGATGTTGCCCAGCATGATCGGGGTGGCAGAGAACACCGGCCAAATGGACAAAGTGCTTGTGCAAGTGACGCTTTTTCACGAAGCCCAATTAAGAGCAGCTATCAAGAAACTCAGTGCGTTGATCGAACCGCTGACCATCGTTGTGGTCGGTGGCATTGTCGGTTACGTCTACCTCGCGTTTTTCATGGCTCTATTCGCTGCCGGCGGTTAGCGTCGATCTTGATGTGGCTGTTCAGCGCAGAGAAAACAGGTCCATCTCGTTTGCGTCGATTGATTTTCCGAGCGGCCTGTTGGTGACGTTCAGCATCACATTTGCATTGCCCGCGTAACCATCATCGAAGGGGCAACGAAACATTGCCCGCGTAACCAACATCGAACGGGCAACGAAGATGAAACGGGCAGTGCTGCCTGCCGCCAGGCGATTCGCAGCCCTGTTGCCGGCGTTGAGGTTCGGTACTGCTTTGCTTGCCCAATCCACGGTCGCCCGATTGGTCCATCTCAGGGATGGATGCCGAAATCTGGACCGGTGCATTCAAGACAGGTGTGAATTCCTGTCTTTCGTCTTCAGGATGCAGTGGATCTGGTTTCCCTTACCTTCGCAGTTCCAAGCCTGCAAAGACTCCGTTGTACCACAGCGTTCCAGGCGTCGCCGATTGCCCGTTCTGATTGGCAATCATGGCAATGTCACTCCAGACAATGCCTCGGTAACCAATGCGTACTGCGGCACACGAAGTGATCGAATATCGCCCCAGCACTTCAAAGTCAGCCATGAACGAAACATCTTCGTCATCGCGATCGAAGACAGGCGTCGAGATTGGTGTACTGGCGAGGTCGATACTTCCGCTGTAACTCGGACCTTGCTGCTCAATTTGGTTGTGAAAAACGCCACCCTTTACACTGGCAACCAATTCCATATTTCCGCATGCCCACCAATGTTCGGAACCAACCTGTAATCCAAGAAGGTCATTCTTTGCGATTGATCGTAATGGCAGATCGACAGCGACGGGTCCACTTCCCGGGTCAAATGACCCTGTCAAGGAACCGGCAAACGAATCTTTTTGCTGCGAGTAACGAACGCCCCACAACAACGTCCAGTTGGTATCCAGCCGGAAATGAATCATGTTGAGTTGCAAGTCATGCAAATTTGCTTCATAACGCCCGGTTGAGGAGAGCGAATCGGGACTGGAAAGGAGATTCCCACTGCTGCTTTCAGCGGACCACTCATGCAATCCTAGATAACCGGCTTCAAGATAGGTTGTACCCGTTAAGTTGAATGTTGCCGCTGTGTTGAGTCCTGGGGTCAACCCCTGTGATAAAGGAGTTGTGCCAACGGTGGTCCCACCGGCTTGGGCGAGATAAGTGACGTCATCAGCACCGCGATGCAGAAAGATCGCATCGGCCATTGCACGCAGGTTCCAGTTTCCACCATATCCCAATAAAGCGTTGGAGATGCAACCCACACCACCGTGATCGTTAATCCCGATTTCAACGAAACCGTCCTCGCTGCACGCTTCACAATCGGGACAGTTATCAAGCAGGCACTGTGGGGTCGCCGGCGTGAAGTGAACAGGGAATTCATCACCGTTTCCGGTTGAGCCACCGTAAAAGAAGTCGTTGGAGATCGCCAAACGTTCATCCCCTACCGGTAAACGCTGAGGCTCGGGCAATAATAGACTCCGGTCAAAGACCAGGGATTTACCGGCTCGTGACACTGACACGCGGCCCTCGCCCAAATCTTCGAGTTCGAGCGGTGTCGAGATCGAGATTAGACGATTGTCCTCGAATAGCATCGTCGTCTCGTCGTCATACCGAATCCTGGCACGTTGAAGGCTATTGATCAAGCTGTTTATGCTCGGCGTGCCGACGAGATCAATTACGCGATGACGTTGCATCCCATACTTGATTTCGATCGTCTCGTCCGCGGTACTGTTGACACTGGTCGTTGCGATCGGCGCAGGCCTTGGGCTTGGAATCGCAGATTCTTGTTGTGCGTCGACTGCACCAGTGATCGTGCCAACAAGAAGGATGGCAAGGATTGTTCGCGTCATTTTTATAGGCTCCAAAATATGAAACGGTTCGCAGCTAGGTAACAGATGGATTTTCATCACTGCACCTCCTGGCTGCTGGTTTCAGATAGACGGCCTACAAACGGTTTATTGATTTGCCTTGAAGTATCGCTAATCGAGTTGGTTCGCGTCTCCTGGATTTCAAGGCCGGAGACATCCGGGATTATTTGAACGGGTTCTGCTGGAATAATGCTCGCTGGTGATTCCAGCGAATGCTCCCGCCACATCGGTGAAGTTGTCTCATCCCATTCGTGGACGGAGGTGCCCTCTACCGGCAATAATTCGCCATCAATGATGGTCGGGCAATGTTCACTATGGAATACATTTGGGTGATCAGACAGAGCGCGAAGACGCTCCTCGGACTTGTATCGCCCTTCCATCGGCGTCGTGATGACGTGGGGAGTTACCAGCAGAATCAGCTCTGTCTTTACATTCTCGTCGATGTATTGCCGGAACAATTTTCCGACCAACGGCAGTCGGTGCAGACCAGGAACACGCCGCTCACGAACCGATGTCGCATCGGTGATCAACCCGCCAATTGCAATTGTTAAACCGTCCTGCGCGACGACCGTCCCTTGCAGATTGGATGACTGAACCGAATCAATCGGAAACTCAGTGACTTGGTTACCATCCGAAACGGGAAGCTGCTGGCTGTCCGGCAAAACTTTTGACTGATCCTGCCCAATGGAAAGCGTGACACTACGGTCAGCATTGATCTTCGGAAGGATCAGAAGAGATGTGCCAATGTCCCTGACCTCTGTCTGCGGCTGAATCACCGATGTCGTCGCACCCGTGGCTGGCGTGACGATGCCAGAGGTGATGCCTGTTACCAGGACACGTTCTTCACCAACAAAAATACGAGCGGGACGATTGTTGCTCGAAAGGATGACAGGCGAAGAGATCGAAGTGACCTGATTGGTCTCTTGCAACAACTCCAGCCTTGCTCGCAAATTATCACTGAGGAACTGATAAATGAATGATCCGCTTCCAGCAATTTCAGGACTGTTCACCAAACCCATCACATTCTGCGAAGCTGTGCTCACGTCGTTAATGAATGGATTGCTCTGGCTTTGCTCCAGCGACGTTGGCCCTTGCGGACCAGCGGTGTACTGTAGGTCAAGAATCGACCGGAAATTGTCGGTCAATTGAACCTGCAGAATCTTCATCTCAAGCAAGACTTCTGGAGTTGGCCGATCGAGTTCCAACACCAGACGCTCAATCGCTTTCATCGCATCCGCATCGCTCGTGCGAACAATCACCAAGCTGTGAGTTTTGTTGTGGGAAACGTAAATCAGTGGCTCACGTGAAGTTACCTCTTGAATCGCTTCGCTGGTGACCCCTTCTTGGCCTTCGATTTGCTGGATGCGATTTTGCAACGCAGCGATTTGATTGCTTGTTAGCGAGTCTCCGGGAAGTTGCTGAACATTGAATAAAGGTGATCCGAGCAGGAAGTTGCTGTCCTGTCCATTTGCTCCGCCGCGAGAGAAGACGCCACCGACACTTCCGAAGCCACGCCCACCTCCGCCACCGCCACCTCCGCCAAAACCGCCCCCGCTGCCATTGAAACCACCGCCGCCGCCGCCGAAACCGCCCCCGCCGCCGTTGAAACCACCGCCGCCGTTGAAACCGCCGCCGCCGCCGCGGCCGAAACCACCACCACCGCCGCCGAAGCCGCCACCGAAACCTCCTCCGCCACCGGTACCGAAACCACCGCCGCCAGAGGCGTTGTTCGCGATTGAATTGCCCAGCAGACGTCCGGTACCAACCAGGATGTCATCGTCGAACGGCTGCAGCGACAGAATTACACGTGGTCCGTAGAGACTTTGGATCGTCTGTGCGATCGAAAAAGCGTTTGGATGCAGCAGAGTAAAGACGCGCGTTTCATCATCACGGAAAACGACCAAGTCATCTTGGTATTGTTCGGTCGTCATTAACCGAATCGCACCTGTGTTTTCTTCTTCGCGGTACCAGAGGCCGCTGATCTTCGCCATGATTTCAATGGCATCAATCACGCGCACATCACGCAGTGTCAGCGTGACACGCTGCTCTGCTGCTTCTTGCGTGGCAACGATATTCAGACCCGATGCATCGCTAAGCAAATCAATGACCTCGCGGACGCTGCGGTCATCAATCTGCACTGTTTTTAGGACCCGATCTTTGCTGCTGACATTGCCAGCAGGCACCTGTGTTTGTGCGTTCATCGGGTTGGTCATGAACACAACAATCCAAATTGCTGCCCAGTGCAGCCTGCGGACTTCCATTCCTGCAAGCTTCATCTCCGCTCCGTCGGGTTAACAAGATTGTTTTCTGAAAACTCCAATTGAATCGGTTTCGATTCGATCGAGGTTTCAGAATCGGCGGTAATTGATGGATTGGACTTGGTCAGTACCAGCGACGTGTTGGATGCGATCTGAGATGGTTCGGAAGGCTTCTGCTTACCGTGGATCGCTTGCGCGAGTGGCACGCTTACATTACCTTTATCGCGTTGATCGAGAATCGCTCCGACGTACTCTTGTCGCTCCTTCGTCAATCGGGAAATCAGGTCGTCGGATGGATTTTCCGAGTACCAGGGAGCATCGAGGCGAAATTTGGGCTCGTGCTCTTGTTGAGGCACATCCACCCACATCGACTGGCAGCCGCCGAGGAAAGTAAGCAGGGGCAGCAGCATCGAAAGATTGCGTTGCCTACCTGTCGAGCTCTTTTCTCGGTCCATTGATAGCGAAGACTTAGAAGACCAATCACCAATGACGGCTCCAAATTTTTCGATCCAACCTCGCGACGTTGCTGGGGCCCGTGCTGAAAGACCGCACGGTGACCGAAAGACTGCCGTTAGAGACTTCGTCTTTTACCGGTGGAAAGCTTTAACGATTATTCCGGTACCGCGGGCGAATCGATGCTGGCAAGAACTGAGGCCGCCGCCGCAGGCATTAATCGTCATCACTGCGAAAGGCTGCCGCATTTCTTCGGACAGTTGCCGGCGAGGGCTTGAAAGCTAGCAAGTACGACGAGTCGAGATCTGCGATGGTGATTTCGATGGTCCCATCGTCCATGAATTTGGGATCTGCTTCAACCATTTCGTTGTTTCCCAATACCAAGCGGAAGGGCTTTCCGTCCATGATTCGATAGGTTTGTTCGCCTGCCGTGATATCGGCTCTGCTGACGACGTCCGTGCGAACTTGCGCAATGAGCCGCAGCGGCGGCAAAGCCGCGCGTCGCTTGGCGGCATCTTCTTGGCCTTGACGCAGAATACCCATCTCTCGCTGGATCGAATCAAGCTTGTCGGTCGCCTCGAGTAGTCGTTGCGTCAGCATCTGATTCTGACGCACCAATTCTTGAAGTTGCTTTTTCAGGGACCCCATTTCTTCGACACCACGGATCGCATCAAGCTGTGTTCGAATCGCCGGTGATTCGACCGTTGGGTCGCTGATCTCCGGATTTTGGGCCGCGAGCGACAGCGTCGGAAGGCAGGTAAGGAGTAGCGATAAGTAGAGGGATATTCTCACGTTAATCTTCTGAAAAAGAGGGGATCTCGGCCCGTCCGGTCGCTTGCGGTGGCAGGGCTTGCGCTCCGGCGACGATTCATTCTGCTCGACGTTTGCGGTGTGTCAATGCAAACCATCGCACGTGTCCGAGCGATCCGCCCGAGCCACCGTTCGCGTGTTTTCGTAGGGAATCAGCGAGGTTGAAAAAAAACGTCCAAACCGGATTGAAGCGATTGACAGGATTATTCTAGAGAAATACGCTGGATAATGAAAATGAGAAGCATTCTCATTAGCGACTCTTCTAGCCAGCCTTCTGCCAGCCAACGTTCATAGAGATCGCGAAGTAGTTGACCCTCCGTCGGTTGGTCTTCGTCCTTCGGGATCCCGCGTGAGTCGATTGTTTTCAATCACTGCGCTGTTGCGCATCCCCATTTTGGGCCTTTGGAAAAGGCCAGGAGAACGTTTTATCAATGAAGGCTTCACTTGTTAAGAAGACCCGCGTGTCACGACGTGACGGGTTCACGCTGATCGAAATCGTGATGGTGATCATGATCATCGCAATTGTTGCTGGTTTGGCCGTACCACTCGTTGGATCGCTTCGTCGCAGTGCAAACTACGCCGCTCAATCCAGCACGACCGCAGCGATCGGGAGCAACCTTGAGTTCTTCCGAACGACCTACGGGAACAACGGATATCCCGACGGTTTAGACTCGCTTGTTTTGAGTTCTGACAACACTGCAGAAATCTCGTACGTTGATTCCGGGTTCGGTCGATTGATCAAGCCTGGCACGCTTGCTGGTGACGAAGCTGCTTGCTTCAACTGGCTGAGCACGGTCTATGACCACACTGACGGAGCTTTCGAAGGGCTTCAGGGTAACCCGGGAAATACGGCAACAACTCCTCGCGCTTTCGATGGAAGCAACGTTGCCCTGCTCGACCCGGACACCACCGAGGGCCAAAAAGTTCTAACAGAGCTCTACCCAGAGACTCTTGATACTGGCACTGGTCTCTACAGCATTCCCGCGGGCATCCAGTTGGTTGTCCTCGGAATTGGTCGTTCGAATGAATTGGTTGGACGAACCATGCAGTCCATCCCGCTCGACCCTCGTGTCGACAACTCGAAGGTATACGGACGCTATGCTGCGATCTTTGCTTGCTACACAGAGCGTGCTGGCCGACGTGCCCAGCTGAAATGTGTTGTCAATGGGAAAGGCCGTACCACCAACGATGCTCTGTCTGAATTCAACCAGAGCCTGAATCCAGAGTGATCCTAACATCGCTCTTGTAAGATCGCTGATTATCGAGGGTGGCCGAGCAATGCTCGCCACCCTCGTGTTTCATTCAGCTCATCTGGTCGGACACGGAAATCTCGGATAATCAATTGCGCGGAACATGATTGTTTCGCCAAGCTTCTTCGTTGAGTTACCCCGCGTAATCCGTGTCGCAAAATCCATTACGAAAGCTGATTGGCTTCCGTCGTATTCCATGAGTCCTCTTCGCTTAGCAAGAAATATGCGAAACGTTCAGAAAGCAATGCGTCGTGGCTTTTCGCTAATCGAGCTCTCGATTGTTGTGCTCGTGCTTGCGATTCTTTCAGGAATCGTTGTTCCTTTGCTGGGTGGGTTGAATCAGATTTCAACGCCAACCGGAACCAAGAGCGATAAAGAAATCATTACCGAGACGACGATGCGATCGATCCGTGATGCGATCCTGGGAAGCGAGACAAAACCAGGGGCTTGGGCAGACCTTGGTCATCGGCCACAGCTTTTTCCAACCGATCCCATCCAGCTGGTGGCCGAGAACCATCCACTGGTTGGAGCATTCGATCCAGTCACGAAAATTGGCTGGCGAGGACCGTATCTTCGAGGGTCGATTCGCCAACCCGATGGCGCGAACGTCTTTGTCGATGGCTGGGGTAATCCGCTGACGATCTTTGTTCCCGACACCAACAGTAACCTGGTCATGGATCGAGAAGACATTCAATACGCTCGGCTTGTTTCGGCTGGTGCAAATGGAAAAATCGAGACGCTGCCTCAAAACACGAAAGACTACATCCCCGGCGAAATGGACCCCGCGACCGCTCTATCACTTCATGAATGTGGGGACGATATCGTTTACTTTTTCTTCGTGGCTGATACTAGACAATGAGTGGTGCCAGCATGCAATTGCGCAAACTAAATTCGCGTAGCATTCGTCTTCACCTGAGGCTGGGTTGCACTCGCGCGAGGAAGGGCTTCACGCTGATTGAATTGGTGTTGGTCCTTGTGATTCTCGCTGTTCTGGCAACCGCGGCGATCAACATGGTGGAGGTGGAGGTCGATCAAGCAAGGTTTGAATCGACGCAACAAACGGTGGAAGTCATTCAGCGTGCTGTCCTCGGTCCGGACCATGCGCGGGCGGCTGATGGCAGTCGGGTGGTTAGCGGATTTGTTGCCGATTGTGGGCGACTGCCCCACTCGCTCGAAGAATTGTATCTCCGCCCCTCGGCCCAGCTACCAGCATTCGAAAGTCAATCTCCCGATGGAGATGCCGAAGTCACTGTGAACGGAGGCTGGAACGGACCGTACCTGCAGTTAGCGGTTGGTGGAACCTCGCTGCCTGATGGTTGGGCGGCTGGCTTTGAACCATACAAAAGCGACGGAACGATCTCCGGGCCGACGGAGCCAATCGCCATGCTTCGTTCCCTTGGGCGAGACCAGGCAGTTGGCGGCAGTACCTATGACGCTGACATCTCATTGATTTTTCAAGCAGATGCGGGTGCCGTGCCTAACCTGGCAATTCAGCAGGAGAATCGCTGGCAGAAACCACTCACCGTTTACGTTTTCTATCGTGATTCTGCTACGAATCCCGATCCTGAAAATGGTCAAAAGATTGTGGTGCGGCTTTACGGTCCGGTGGCAGAAGAAGCCACGGGCGTTGTGACACTGGGAACCATTGCCCAGGAAAAACCATCAACTGAATACACGACGGAGGCTCCGGTCGCGGTTCTTTTTGAAAATCTCTCCGTTGGGCCGCGTATCATCCGGGCTTATCAGATGAGCAGCGATCCGGCGAGTGATGACCAGGAGTTGTCGGCTGTCGCCCAAGCCCTGTCCGTGCCCGCTCGAGTTGTGATCAGCCGGGAAACTTCATCCATTCAATTAATCCTTCGAGACAATTAAGGAGCTGAGGTTTGTTTTCTTTTGGTGCACAGATTTCGACATTTCTCATCATCACCGAGCGTGAAGTGATGCGTGTTGATCTGCGCGGAGATCAAATTGTCGCTTTCAGCCAAGAGCAACGCTCGGTCGGCATGACGTTGCCAATCGCAGTGGAAATGGCCTGCGGACTCAGTAAGAAGAAACCCGCACAAAAGACCTACGTCATCGCTGACGATTTCTGGACCGGTGTGATCGATTTGGATGAACGCTCGATTTACGGGCTAGAAGGTGCCGAACTGGAGCAGATGCTTCGGTTCGAAACGGAGTCGCTCTCCGATCTCGATCCAATGAATAGCCGGATGGGATTCGTTGAGCTAACCTCGGTTTCACTTGAGACTCGCCGTTTCTGGGGCGTGGCTGTTCCAAACGAGGTGTTGTCAGGGGTTGCACGGGCGGTCCTAACACGCGGTGGCAAGCTCGAGTTGCTCGCGCATCCGATTGGGTTGAGCCATCCGGATCATCCTGGTGTGCCGTGGATTGAGTTTACACCGGAAATGGCGGGTGCCTTTGCTGCACCGTCTGATACCGACAAACTTCCACGCGGATACGTGACCCAGCGGTCATCCGCGAGCAATCGATGGTTTGAAGTGCTGGAAACAATGTTTGGTGGCGAACTGCCCGCCAATGGTTGGCAATCATCTGCAGCCGATCAACCGACGTTGTACGCCGGTACGCTTGAATCTCTCGACGACGAACAGGTTCGTCTTCGCTGGGTCAGGGGACTTGCTAAGCGGGTTACTAACGAGGGTGGATTCCCCTACTTGGCGGCTCCCCAGATTCCCACTTCGACCAAAGCCATTGCCACCGTCGGTGCAGTTGCTGCTCTTGTTGTGGCGAGCATTTGCGGTGCCTTTGCTGTGACGATGAAATCACGCGTTTCAGAGCTGCAGATGCAAATCGCCAAGTTGGAGGGTCCGACCGCCGA
The DNA here is from genome assembly GCA_029245125.1 of Rubripirellula sp. GTDB lineage: Bacteria > Planctomycetota > Planctomycetia > Pirellulales > Pirellulaceae > Rubripirellula. The sequence continues at coordinate 4,920 of JAQWPZ010000157.1, read as the reverse complement.
GAAAAAGGGATTGGACAAACAGATCAAAGAACTGCAAGAACAAGTGAACGAACTTAGCGTTACCGCTGAGCAGTCAAGATTCAGACGAGACAACCTGCGAGTCTTGGTCGACCAAGGAGATCGTTTCTCGGTTTTGCTGAGAGCACTGGCCGACCGAGCAGAATCGAATCTCGTGGTCGACGCGATCACACCAACCAAGCAAGGCATGACATTGTCGGGACGCGAGATACGCACCGATGCCGTCACGCAAATGGTTCAGCAAGTGGAACCGAAGCTTGCGGAAGTCGGTTGGGCTGTCCGACCGCCTTCAGTCACGGGATCCAACCAAACCAAGGCGGGTGGACCTTGGGTTTTTGAAGTTGAATTGATTGACCAGCGACCCAAGGTTCCCACCGTAGACGCACCGCATGACACGCCGGTTGCGTCGCTCCTGAGCCCGTCAAACATGAACCAACAAGGCAATGACTGATGGCACTGCAATTATCTTCTGGGAGTCAGCGAGAAAAGTGGATCGCGGCATTCTTGCCAACCGTCGCGGTTCTGCTGATCGGGCTTCTCTACGTCACCTTCATTACCTTTCCAGACTTGAAGCAGGCGGAGAGTGAATTCAATCAGGCACTTTCAAAGGCTGTTTCACCCACTGTTGTAGCCCAACTGCAGAGCGAGACTGCAAGCTTACGGAATCAACAAGCCGAAATGCAGAGCGAGATCCGTGCTGTCGATGATGAAGTGGCAGCTAATTCTGAAGCCTTTCAGAAGCTGAGCCCAACCGCAAAACACAGTGCGGTGACGGCGCTGTGTCGGGAGCATGGAGTCGCCATTCTGCGAGATCAAGAGGTCAATGAAATCGCTTTGTCGACCCTTCGGAAAGAATCGATCGAGACGCTGCGATCTCTCGTCCCCAGCGAAGCCATCAACTTTCGAGAGCTGACATTAGCTGCTGATTATGTCTCCGTTGTCACCGTGTTGAAAAAGCTTCCTGAGGTTTCGGGTGTGATTCCAGTTGCCGTGAAACTAGAAAAAACATCTTTGGGAGCTCCCGGTGAAAGCCAACGTCCCTTCATCTCATGGACCATTGGATTGCTCATGTAGAGATCAATTCGAACCATCACTTGAGCGTGAGACGAAGCGGGTAGCCGTGTCCTGTTTCGATGCCATTTTTTGCACGCGACGTCAATCCTCCGAATCTCGAAAGCAGGCCGAGGACATCGTTGTGACAGCAACGCCAGGATTTATTTTGAACCATGTTGAACGAGCCTGAACACGAACAATCCGAAGAACTGCTCCGTCGACTGTTGAACGAGGCGATCGACAGAAAGGCGTCTGATCTGCATTTGTCGACAGGACATTCTCCTTACTTTCGTCAGCAGGGTCATCTTGCGCCCGCGAGCGGTTGGCCTGTCCAAGACGCGAACACCGTCGCAGGACTTGCGCGAGTTCTTGCTTCGCGGACCTACGGAAAAGTCGCTCCCGAAGTTGGTTCACTCGATGGTGGCCTGTCAGCTCCGGACGGCACGCGTTTTCGTTTCAATATCTATCGGCGATCTGGCCAGTACAGTATTGCACTGCGGCGTTTGGAGGATCGGATTCGGTCGCTGCCAGAGCTAGGTTTGCCGTCAAGTCTGTATCAACTTGCCGACTATAGCCATGGTCTGGTCCTGATCGCTGGCCCGACGGGGAGCGGGAAAAGCACGACACTGGCAACGCTGGTCGATCGCATCAACCAGACGCGAAGTGGCCATATTATCACGATCGAAGATCCCATCGAATACGTGCATGCCAGCAACCGCTCGCTCGTCGACCAGCGAGAAGTCGGACAAGACACGCATAGTTTCAACGAGGCGCTGATCGCAGCGATGCGTCAAGATCCAGACGTCATTCTGGTGGGAGAAATTCGAGACTTGAATACCATTCGCACCGCGATAACAGCTGCTGAAACGGGACACCTCGTTTTCGCAACGGTCCATGCTGGTGATTGCGTTGGTTCGATTGACCGCCTTGTTTCCGTTTTTCAACCAGAGGAGCAAGTCGCAATTCGAAGGCAGTTAGCGATGGTGTTGCGAGCAGTTGTCGCACAAAAATTGATCATGGGAGATGGGCCGCAGATTGTGAAAGCTCTGAAAGAAGCAAGCGACGATCCACTTGCTGCCAAGTCAATGTACGTCCTCGTTAGCGAGGTGATGAAGGTCACCAATCCGGTCGCCAACTTGATTTCGCAGAGTAAAGATTCACACATTTACTCGATCCTTGAAACCAGTCGCAGCGACGGAATGTACCCAGCGGATGAGTGTCTGGCACAGCTTTTGAAATCGGGGCGGATCAGCGAACGAACGGCGATGGGACTCGCGAGAAACGCACAATTGGTGGTTGGTCGTGCTAGCCGGCTGCGTCCCGGAAGAATGGAACTCGATGATACCGCGGAGATGCGACCATGAGTGCGGCATCCGACGAAGTGCCAACGTCGGCACCACTGAATATGTTCGACGTGCGGATCGATCCCACGTGGGCACTGCGTATTCCGGTCTCGTTAGCGAGACGCAAGAAGGTCCTGCCTTGTTGCCGTCTTGGTGATCGAATCTTGGTGGCCTGTGTTGACCAGGGCGACGTGACAACCTTGGATACACTCGAACGCTACCTTGGGCATCCTGTCGAGCCGATCTTGGCGGATCAGCGATCACTTGAGGAGGTGATTCGCAACACCTTCGGTGATCACGCGATGAAAACTGGAACGGCTCGGGTCGCGGCAGGACAGGGCGATGGCGACGACGATGCGGTGCAAGCTTGCGAAGAGATTCTTCAGGCGGCCGTCCTTCGAGACGCCTCCGACATCCATATAGATCCTGTCTCGCAACGGGTGAGAGTCCGGCTACGCGTCGACGGGCAACTGGAAGATTATCGTGACTTTTCCAGCAAACTGCACCCTTTAATTACGTCTCGGGTGAAGGTCCTTGCAGATATGGACATCTCGGAACGGCGTTCCCCTCAAGATGGACGATTTTCTTGGACATCGTCCCGTGACCAATCGATAGACATTCGCGTTGCGACACTCCCCACTCGTTTCGGTGAGTCGCTGACACTGCGGCTTCTGAAAAACAACATGGACGATCTTACCCTTGCCCGTCTAGGCATGGACGCTGCCGACCTGGAACAGTTCTCTTCCGCCATCAATCGTCCGTATGGATTGGTGTTGTTGACTGGTCCAACTGGCAGCGGTAAGAGCACGACGCTGTATGCTGCCATCCGAGAACTGATTGGGAAGAAAACTCTCCACGTCGTGACCGTCGAAGATCCTGTCGAGTACGAAATGGACGGGATTGCTCAGGTGTCTGTCGATTCGGCTGACAAGGTCAGCTTCCGCAAAGCGTTACGATCCATTCTTCGAAACGATCCTGACGTGATCATGATCGGGGAGATCCGTGATGCAGAAACAGCCGACATCGCAATCAAAGCCGCACTGACCGGCCACCTCGTCTTTAGCACGCTTCATACGAACACAGCAGGGGGAGCCATTACTCGCCTTGTCGACATGGGAGTGGAGCCCTTTCTAGTCGCCGCGACACTCCGGTTAGCGGTCGCTCAGCGACTCGTGCGGAAACTCTGTCCCCATTGCCGGCAGAAAACAAAAATCTCCGGCAGCGATGCGGCTGTTTTAACTCTTTCCGAAACTGATCATTCGGTTGCCTATCAATCCGATGGGTGCATCTATTGCGCTGGTCGTGGGAAGGTCGGCCGGACCGGACTCTTCGAAATGCTGACGGTCGGGGAAGAGATCGCGAAGCAAATTTCCAATGGGGCAGATGAAGCGACTTTGCATGCGTTTGCAAAAAAGGAAGGTTGTCGAACGTTGGCCGAAGACGCAATTCAGAAAGTCACGCAAGGGGTTGTGGCAGCGCGGGATGCTCAGGGAGCGGTGGCCGCATGGTAAATCCATTAACGAACCTAGTGGTCGCCAAACTTTACAGATCGTGCTCGGAATTAGATGAGCTCTTGTTCCGACAGAGGCAAGGAAGTGAGTTAAAACGCCAGTTTAATTTCCCCCAAGAACGAAATTGACATGCCAAGTTTCGCCTTCGTCGCCCGTGATGAATCGGGGCAACCTCGCTCAGGCGTGATCGATGCTACAAACGCAACGACGGTCGCGTCGCTGTTGCGCGGGCGTGGCTGGATCGTGGTCAATCTCGAAGAACAAGCGGACGAAGGTAACAGTGCCCCGCAGAGTGGGCAGTTCCTCCGGTTTTTTCGTGCGCCACGGAGCGTTCATGTGGAATTGTCGCTGCGTCAACTCGCGGTGATGTTGCGTGGCGGGATCAGCCTTCTTTCGGCGATGCACACGCTTGCTAGCCAATCGGAGAGTCGATCGATACGGCGTGCTTACAACGATATGATTGAAACGGTTCAGTCGGGGCGTCCGTTCTCTGAGGCGGTCGAGCTTCAACCCGGATTTCCAGATTTTCTATCTCAGCTCATCCGAGTGGGAGAGCAAACCGGTATTCAAGAGACCGTTCTCGTTAGTGCTGCCGACATGATGAAAACGCGGCGTGAAACCATTCGCGAGCTCGCCACGGCGTTGATGTATCCGCTGCTCGTATTGGTTGCTGCGGTCGTTGCTACCGCGTTCATCGTGACCAATTTATTGCCAAAACTGGCGGACCTGCTCACAACACTCAATCGGCCACTGCCGCCGATGACGAGATCACTCATAACGATCTCCGAATTTACCACCGAGTGGGCCGGGGCGATTATCGGGTCCAGTATGCTGGCTGCTCTTGTTTTCGGCTTGACTTGGGTCTCTTCTCCGGGCCGACTCTTCATCGATCGACTCGCGTTGCGGATCCCGGTGGTTGGGAAGCTCTTTCGCATCAGCGGGACGCTTACCTTTTCCCAAACGCTGGGGGTCCTCGTAGGGAGTGGTGTGACTGT
>JAQWPZ010000106.1 GCA_029245125.1 Rubripirellula sp. | reverse complement strand
CGGTGCCACCTCGCAAGCCACAATCACGATTACCGTATCTGGGACCAATGATGGACCGGTGGCCCAAGCCGGAGTGAATACCGCCGTGGAAGATGGCACGGTCGTGACTGGTCAGTTAACCGAAACCGACGCCGATGCCAGCGATACGCACTCGTATGCTTTGATCACCAACACGTCCGAGGGCTCGGCCACCGTCAACACCGATGGCAGCTACTTCTTCGATCCAGGCAGTGACTTCCAAGACCTCGCGGTTGGGGAGACACGCGAGGTGGCGTTCGTCTACGAGGTCACTGATAACAACGGTGCCACCTCGCAAGCCACAATCACGATTACCGTATCTGGGACCAATGATGGACCGGTGGCCCAAGCCGGAGTGAATAGCGCCGTGGAAGATGGCACGGTGGTCACCGGGCAGTTGACTGAAGCCGATGCCGATACTAGCGACACACACACGTACACATTGATCACCAACACGGCAGTAGGCTCGGCCACGGTCAACGCCGACGGATCCTACTCGTTTGATCCGGGTAGTGACTTCCAGGACCTGGCGGTTGGCGAGTCTCGCGACGTGACGTTCGTCTTCGAGGTGACCGACAACCATGGCGCTACTTCACAAGCGGCCATCACTCTCACCGTTTCGGGCACCAATGACGGACCGGTGGCTGTAGAAGACGTTGGCAGCTTGACGGAGGATGAAATTCGCGGCTTTGATGTGCTCGCAAACGACGTTGATGCTGATGCAAATGACACATTGGCAATTGCTGCTGTGGAATTAGTGGGAGGTTTTGGGGACGTAAGTATTGTCAACAATCGTATTGAGTACAGACCAGATCAGCGTTACCAAGAACTCGCCCCTGGAGAGACAGCACCTGTCTCTATTCGGTACACAGTTGGCGACTCGGAGGGGACAAGTAGCATTGGGGAATTGCAGGTCACGGTTTATGGTCAGCGAGATGCAATGATCCTGGGGGTTCCTGAGATCCATGGGATCGAAGACGCAACGCACGCGTGGCCAATCACTCTTGATGCTGTTGATATTCAAGGGGAGACGGTTGTTGAGTTACGAGTTAGCGGACTGCCGGTTGGCACGCTCCTCTCCGATTCATCGCATCATCATGCCCTCATCACCGATTCTTCCGCTGCGATTGATGTTCATCAGTGGAACTTGGCTGGTCTCGTAATATCGCCACCCGAGCATTTTTCTGGAGTTCTTGATGCAAAAATTGAGCTTATAACAAGTCATTCCGAAGCGGTCGATCAAACTGTCGACGTTCAATTGCATTTTTCAGCAGTTACCGATTCCGCTCAGCTTCTTGTCTCAGATGCTCTTGGTACGCAGGGTTCTTTCATCAAGCTGCAGGTCGCGGCGAACTTGCTTGATACTGATGGTTCAGAGACATTGGCCCTGCATGTGAGTCGGATCCCTGTGGGTGCGACACTGACGGATGGTGTTAATCGATTCGTTGGAGGAGCTAAAACGTCATCAGCGGATGTCACTGATTGGGATTGGGGAAAGTTAGGGATCATCCCCTCTCCGGGATCAGCTTCGAAATTTGTTTTACAAATCAAAGCAATCGCAACCGAGTTGGAAACCCTTCAGCAAAGTGCACTGACAAGTGACCTCAGCGTTACTGTCGCTGAACGGATTTTCATATCAACTGAAACTCGGGACGCATCACCGACTGATGATCGCAAGGGCTCCTTTGAAGATGTTGGCCAAGAGGCGAATCGTGGAACAACTGCTGATCCAACGTCTGGAAACAATCCAACAGTTGTGTCGTTTGATATGAACCCGCGGCAAACTGCCAGGGGTGAAAGCACCGAGGAAAGCGATGAAGGGCCAGCGGACTGGCGCGGACTAGATGAACAGTCCATTGACGATTTAGACTTTCGCATTGAAAGTGAATTATTGTCCGTTCGTCGTGAACAAGATGGACAGTGGAAAGAGTTGAACGCTGTTGATTTCGAGAACGTAAGTTGGGAAGCAAATTTGCTTCAAAACCAGGAAGCGGAATCTGCGATTGAGTCGCAATCTCAAGTAAATCAAGAATTGGTGTCCACTTTTGATTTTCAGCCAAGCGAAGAATCAAGCCAAACAGCTCAGAAAGCGAGTTTTGGTATGCTCTGGGCACTGATGAGGTCTTGGAGCGGGATCGCCGATATGGCTGGACCTCAATCGGTCGAAACGGCTCGCCGCGGACGTGAACAGGAAACGTAGCGAGAGCTTTCGCGGCCAGTCGAACTCCGTTGGTATTGGCGATCTTGAGGATTGTAGTAGCCAGCAGCGAGGCAGCAGTTTGGCTATCAGCGTTATCTTTTCCGCTAGTAAATTGCGTTTGAGCTAAGCTCTGTTAGCGAGTTGTTCGACGACTCGAAAGACCATCGTTCTCTCCCAATTCTTCCGGGAAAGCCCATCCGCTTGGTGGACGCAATTGCCGCTGGGGGGGCTAGCGGTCTTGCGTCGGATTCTAAGATTCATGTTGATATTTCAGCGGTTGAAAAATGTTTAGTTTGAATCAGACCAATGAGTTAGAAACCGGTGAAGACGTTTGGGGGTTGCTGATGCAACTCAAGGCGAACACCCCGGAGAACTTACTCAGCCAAAGGAGTTCAACTCGCTTGGAATTGCGGATAGCGGTGTTGATGCGGCCCGGGAACGCAAGTGAGCGTCAGGCGGAACCGATTCAAGCTACCTCCGCGGATATCTCTGAAGGAGGTTGTCAATTGATAACAGACCGGCCGATTTGGGTCGGAGAATTCATCTTGCTGGAGTTTGATCGCGCGGAACTGGACATTGACCCAGTCATGGCAAGGTGCTTGAGGTGTCGCCTATTGACTGAGCAAAAATTTGAATGCGGCTTCAAGTTTTCTACGCCGATCGAAATTCACCGATGAATCATCCGACAGCCAATCAGCAATCTACTCCGCGGAGCCTTGGTTCTGGCAGCAGCGTTCTGCGCTCTGAGGCCAAAAACGCAGCTTGCACACTCTTCGACGTTGTCCGGCAACTGACCCGCGAAAATGCGAGTGATCGTCGAGTTTGGGCTGCGGTGCTGGAGCATATTCGAAAGGGGTGGGATTCACCCTTCGCTGCGGTGCGCGTGGTGACGGACCGCGGTATGACGCATGAAGAATCAATCGACGAAAACACGCATGCGGGGATTTGGAGCCCGCTGGCTAATTCGGAATTGACGCAAGCCGTCGTGGACGGAAAGCCGTCGAGTCGGGTGTATCGTGATCCCAGGAGTGGCGTGTCGATCGTTGTGCATAGCGTGCCAATTCCAGATCGGCTTGGTTCACCTTGTGGTGCGATCGGCGTCGTTACCGATCAAATGCCGGATACCTTTTGCTTGAGCGCACAGAAGCAGTTGGCATCTTATGTCGACCTGGTCGTTGAGGCCGGTTGGTTGAGTGAATCATCGACATCAGCAAACGATCCGATCGAGGATGCAAGTGTCGATACAGGTACCACGGAAAATACGAACGGCGATGCCGGTATTGACTTTCTGAGTGCCACTATCGCGGCTGAATTTCGCAGCGCTGAGGAGCTCGCGTTCAGTCTTACCAATTCGATTAAGACGCGACTGAATTGCATTGAGGTCGGATTTGGAGTTGTGCGGAAAGAACACATCCGGCTCCTGGCAATTTCTGGCACGGACAACGTTTTTCGCAATACTCCTGGTGCCGAACGTATCACTCAGGTCATGGAGGAGTGTTTGGACAACGGCAATACCGTGTATGCCCAAACTCAATCCCTCGATGATGAAGAATCTGGGGCGAGAGCCTTGCCGATACACCGAGCCTGGCGGGCAGCCACGCAGGGAACAAACTGTATCTCAATACCTCTTGGAGAGGCGGGCTCCGCGAATGCAGTGATTTCGCTGCGTAGAGCTGAAGGACGCCCATTTGTGGCCGAAGAGTTGTCGCAGCTGCGGGCGCAACTGGCCTCGATTGGAGCGGCTATCGAAATCGTCACCAAAGCCCGCCGTGGGTTACTCTCGCATACCGCAAATGCGATTGGTGGTTATTGCAAATGGGTGGTTGGGCACAGCCTGCTGCGGCGAACATTGGCTGCGGCGGTAATCATCGTGTTGGCCGCGGCTTTATTTCTTCCCTGGCCGTACCAAATTATGGTCGATGCTAAGATCAATAGCACGGAAGGGCGAGTTTATGCGGCGCCGGTTGACGGGCGTCTGGATAAGGTACATGTAAAACCTGGTGAAAAGATTTATCCAGGACAGCTATTGTTTGAGATGGATGTTCGCGATTTGGAAGCGGATTTGGCCGGGCTCCAGTCTGAATTTTCGCTGCACCGTATTCGCTTGGTCGATGCACTTCGTAACCACGCCAACGCGACTGCAACCGCGGAACAAGAATTAGCGTGCGCCGTTGAGTTGGAGATTCGCGAAGCAGAGAGGAAAATCGGCAACGCGAAAGTCTTCAGCGAGGAGGCGGGAGTGGTGACCAAAGGTGATGGCCATTTACGTACCGGCGAGATGCTCGCCTTCGGAGTTCCCATTGTCGAAGTCGCCAATAGTGAAGGCTGCGATGTGGAGTTAAAAGTCGCGGATCACTTGGCTGCTGATCTTGCACCAGGAATGACTGGTTGGTTTGCCGGGCAAGGTGAGCCGGAACGTCGCCGAGATTTAGTCATTAGTAGACTCGAACGCCAGGCGACCATCGAGGAAGGCCGAAACTTGTTGTCCGTTTGGGCAACGCTTGATGAACCGGCAGACGATTTGCCTGTCGGCGCAACAGGCTTCACTCAGGTGACTGTGGGCTCACGACCTGGGTGGTGGTTGTTATTGCACAAACCGCTAAGGAAGTTGCGATGGCAGTTGATCCCCCTGTAAACAAGAGAGGGGATGAGGCTGTTGCGAAGCATGTCGCCACGCCCCAATCGCCAGAACCACAAACGCAACCGCAACCGGGGGAAAACCAAAATCCCTCGTATGCGGAAATGCTGGCTGATGTCATGGTTCGGACTCGCACCGACTTGGTTGTCAGTCGCCATGTGGCCGGTGGGAAGCCGCAATACATCCTGCACGACGAAATCAGCTTTCAGTCACGTGCATTAACACTGCGAGAGTATCGTATCTACGCCTCGTTTGATGGCGTTCATACGTGTGGCGATAACTTTGGACGCTTGGTTACCGAGAAGATACTCGAACCTGAAGATGAGGACGAATACTACGGGTTCCTACTGGCATTGCATCAGCGGGGCGTATTGGATCTACCAATTTCTGACGGCAAGCAACTCTATGAACGACATCTTCAGCGCAAGGATCGCATGAATCGTTCATTGCCGATGCGAATCCTGTGTTGGAAGCAATCGCTAGGGAGCCCTGACCGCATTCTCAATCGCTGCACGCCACTATTGCGATTTCTATTTACGTGGCAAGCTTTTGTGGTTTGGTTGATCGTCAATCTATTCCTCATCAATATCGTGACGAAACGATGGGGAGAGTTGGTCGGTCCATTGGCGAGCATGCTTGCCGAGCAGAACATTTTCATTCTGATGGCGATTCTGTGCTTTTTAAAAGCTTGGCACGAATTAGGGCACGGCGTGGCCTGCAAAATCTGGGGCGGGAAGGTGCCGGATTGCGGCATCTTGTTCATTGTGGGCACCCCCTGTGCTTACATCGATGCCTCTTGCGCCTGGTCGATGCCGAGTCGCTTGAGGCGGATTGTCATCAGCATGGGGGGGCATTTACTTCGAGTCGTTTGTGGCCATCGCCGCGTTTCTGATTTGGTGTTTTGCGGAAAACCCGTGGACTCGTTCGATCGCGCACCACACCATGCTGCTGTCGACGTTGACGACCTTGCTTTTTAATATCAATCCGTTGATGAAGTTTGACGGTTATTTTGTGCTCAGCGACACGTTGAATGTGCCGAACCTGCGCAGCAGAGCTGATGAAGCACTAAGTTGGGTGATCAAGCGGTTCCTGCTCGGCCTTGACTTGCCTGCCCCGGAGAAGACCGGCAAGCAATTATTTGGCTTGATGATTTTCGGTTTGATGGCAACGCTGTATCGTCTGCTGGTTGTGTTCGGGATCATTGGGATTTTGATGTGGCGGAGCCCAATTCTGGGAGTCGTGTTGGCGACGCTTTATTTGTCGCTGCTCGGCTCTCAGCAACTGATGCGAATTGGGCAATATCTTTGGCGGCATTCTGAAACAAGCGGTAAGCGTCGACAAGCGACATTGGCAGCAACTGCAATGCTTGGGATCCTGTTAGGGTGCGTGTTCATTCCATTAAATCGAACGGTCACGTTGCCTGGTGTCTTCGGCTATCAAAACGAATACCTAGTCCGTGGTCTGACCAGTGGAATCATGGAACGAAAGCTAGTGAAGACTGGCGATTCGGTTGAGGCTGGTGAAGTCATTGCGACCTTTTCGGAGCCTTCCATTGCGAATGCAGTACATCGCACCGGAGCTGAGTTGAATGCGGTTCGTTTACAGCTCCGCGAGGCAGTCGTGAGAGGGACCAATGAGACACACCAATATGCACATGAAGCAAACACAGCAGAGGGTCAGCTGCTATTGCTAAAGCAACGCGAGGCGGAATTGCAACTCAAGTCTCCATTTGCCGGGAAGTTAATCGACTGGGGCGAAGGGGTCCGTGTGGGCGCCGGGTTACCAGCAGGCGAGATTATCGCCTGCGTCGGCAGCGGGAAGTCGATCTTGCGGGTACTGGTTAATCAACGAGTGCTTCGTGACTCTCACCCTAGAGTGGGTGAATGCGTTTTTGTGGTATTGCCTTGGGATTGGCAACAAAGATTTCCCGCGAAAATAATTAGTGTAGCGGCCTGTTCGCTGGATCGTGTTTCCGATCCCGCGTTGACCCAGCTAGGTGGAGGTAGCATCGAAGTGTCCCCCACCGATATGCGTCCCGCTCGTGATGCATTCCAGATAGAGGTGTTGATCGACTCGCCACCCGCGGGAATCGGCCGGATGGGAGTTCGTGGGAGCGTGCAATTGCTAAACAGGCGAACCAGTATCGCGCGTTGGGGATGGTACCGCTGGCTAGATTTCTACCGCGAATTTCTTCGCGCGCAAGCCTAGTCTTAATGGTTCTCGTTCGCCCTGAGGGTGGTCTCCGTCAAGTTGGCTATTATGAATTACCACGCGTAGCACAAAAACACTGCCATGCTTTGACGGACCGCCTCTTCCTGTTCGTCGTTTTGGCCGCGTGGTGAAGGCCGATGAGTTTTGAAATCGGATCGGGTTCCAGTTCGTCTATTTCTGACTTCCGATTTGTTGATCGCGGCTTTGACCTCTCTCGCGAAACGCGTCTTGACTCGGCTCCTCAAGAGATAGACCGCATCGATCACCAGATTCAGTTCCTCGGCGATTCCTTGGCGGACTCTGATGATTCCTTGTCGGGCTCTGGCGATTCCTTTGCGGGCTCTGGCGATTCCTTGTCGGGCTCTGGTGATTCCTTGTCGGGCTTCGGCGATTCCTCTCCGGTCTTCGGTGCGTCCTTCTTGGTGTGCTTAGCGAAGAACTCGAAGATTGCGGGCAATTGAGTGATGGCCGGGACGATGTGGTTGCCGTCTTTCACTTCGATGTACTCGTGCGTCATCTCTAACTCCTCCATCTTGGACGCCCAGCGGCGCGCAGCCTGTACGGGAACCAGGCGATCCTTATCACCTTGCACCAGGATCACGGGCGTTGACTCGATCTTCTTCAAGTTATCGGGCGAGAGGAATGTCGCGGGAGCGATCGGAGCCAGCCCGGCCCAGATGTCGGGGAACTTGGTGCCGATGTGCCATGTACCACCACCGCCCATGGAGTGTCCCATCAAGTAGATTCGCTTTGAGTCCACATTGAATTCGTCCCGCACAAGCTGAAGGACGTTCATGACGTCCTTTTCGCTGAGTTCACCGAGGTTCGTTGGGTCCCAGCGTCGCGAGGTTTGCCCGCGACCTCCATACCACCCCTTTTTGTTGTAGCCAAATGGTGCGGCCAAGATGTAACCGTACTTTTGAGCCAACGTCGTGAAACCGGGGTAGCCCAAGATCTGGCGAGGATTGCTGTTGAGCCCGTGTAACGCGACCATCAGCGGATAAGATTTCTTCGCGTCATAGCCCTCTGGAATATAGAGGGCGTATTCCATCTCCTTTTCCGCCTCTTTGAAGTCGTAACTTCGCATCCATATTTTGCCGGTGATGAGCTCTGGCTTTTCAGTTTTCGCCGGCTCGTCAGCACGAAGAGATTGCAGTCCTAACAGGATCGTGATGGTGGCAACAACAAACTTCATGGGAATCCACATGTTGGGGGGAAATGGCAACTATTGGGAACGCTTTACGGGAGGAGAAACGCTTCACGGAGGTCAGGATGCGCTTCTAGATCGAAGTTGTGTTCAAGATCATGGTTCGTTTGGCGATGTTCTCTCGACTTCTCCAAGCATATGTTAGCACGGCGAATCAGATCGGATGCACTGCCAGGGTGAGCTCAATTGGGTTGGGAAAAAAGAAGGCAGGCAATGCACTTCGATTGGAAATGACCCCCATCCCGGCTGGCACCCGAATGGAACGGGCTCAACTGGATCGCGTCACTTTTTCATTCTTACTAGCTTGGTGCGGTAGCGATTCAGAATGCAAAAGTGACGCTGTCTGGCTAATCGGTGCAGTAATTGCAAGTGCGAGTTGCTGGCTCGGCTCAATGTACTGACACACGTTTACGCAAACGCTCCTGCGATTACCCCCGTCTCCTTTTCGTTGCCCACGTACCAGTCCTTGCGTGTCTTGGGTACCAGCCTTTGCTCGTCTTGTAACTCAAGCCATCAGTGCGGTAGAGATGTTGTAAGACATGACGTTCAGGCTGATTTCTTCGGACTGTGCAGTCAGGCCAGTCGTCAGCATTGCAAAACAGAAAAATATCGATCGTTTTGTGCTCATTGCTCAAACACTTGATTCATGGCTTCGGAAGCTTCCGGTTCGATTTTTTCGTTACCATTTTGGCATTCCAGCCCCGCCCAAATATTTCAGTTCCTGCCCAAGTCGGGGCTCGCTGGCGGCGAGGTTTGCGGGACGAAAAGGGCCAAGTATAGATCCCCAATCTCTCATGGCACATGCTCTGATGATCCCAGGCTCTCATAGCACGGGCTCTCATAGCACAGGCTCCCATAGCACAGGCTCCCATAGCACGGGGGCCGAAATTGTTTCCGCCACGATAGCTCAAGCACCTCACAATTCATCTTTGAATTCGAGGTTGAATTTGTAAATCTTGCCAGCGGTGCTCAGCGGGTGCCGGCAAAATTGTCCCGGTCCCTTCGACGGCCTTCATGGTTCGCCAAAAGACCTTATAGTGTGCGATTATCCAAGTCGGGCCGAAGACCATGCAGGTCGACTAGGCCAGGACAAAAACAACTGACTTACTGGAGAGCCCCGTGAAGATCCTCAAACTTGTTACTGCTGCCGTGGCCTTGACGGTAGTGTCTTTCGCATTGCCAGTCGCTGCATTGCCAGTCGCTGCGGCGGAAGTTTCCGCTCCCGACGGCAAGCCTGCTGATATGACCAAGCCCGTCAAGGTGTTCATCGTCATGGGGCAGTCCAATACGCTGGAGATGGGCCGCGTGGGGGGCGACAAGGAAGGTACGCTTGAGTTCGCCGTCAAGAAAGAGTCTATGTACCCTTTCATGATCAACGACGCTGGTGACTGGACGACGCGGCAGGACGTCCGCAACGTGCACACCATGGGGAGTGGTGGACCGGGCGGTCGGGGAGGCGTCAGACGTAACGACTGGCTGACCGTCTCAGCCGGCAAGATCGGCATCGAGCAAGGGATCGGCCACCAACTTGGAACCTATCTGGATGAACCGGTTCTGATCCTCAAAAGCTCGATTGGCAACCGATCTCTCGGTTGGGACTTGCTTCCGCCTGGCAACGAGCGGTACGAATACACCGAGAAGGACGGCAAGACCTACGTGTACGCTGGGTCCGGAGATACGTTTGACCGCGGGGAGAAGGGAACGGAGCCCTCGTCGGTCAACTTGCATGCCGTCTGG
>JAQWPZ010000104.1 GCA_029245125.1 Rubripirellula sp. | reverse complement strand
CGGGCGGTTCATGAAAGAGCATCCCGAGCACCGAGGTAATGTGACTGATTTGCTCATTGGTCGTATTTTTACCCCGGAGGCGGGGAATGTCTTCAAAGACATGGATGCATCGATCGAGCGGGCCAAAATGGCGTCTGCCGGGACGTAGTCCCTGGTCGAAAACGGTGCCGGACATTCGGTTTTGTGGCCCTTCGTTGGGAAACCCGGCGTTCAAGAATGCCGAAGGTGGCCTCCACCCGACCGCGCTCCCCCCCTCGAGATTGGGGCTTCGGGCCGAGGAAATCCGACATTTCTCAACGGCTGGATTTTTTTCTGGTCATTCACGTGGTTCCCACGGCTCGTTGATAGTCGACGCTCGGCGTAGCGACTGGTTAGAATCAAATGGTTCGAAGCTTGTGAGCGGAGGGTATTGTGCTTCGTCTTTTTTTAAACCTGTTGTTGATCGCTGTGCTTCCCGGACTCGCAGTCGGCCAGGAGGGGCGACTGTTCCGATCGTTGATCGGACGCAGTGAGCTCTTGCGGACACGTACGATCGCCTCGCTGAATCCCGAACGGGATGCTGAGAAGCTCTCCGATCTAATTGCGGCCGCCGAGCACTTCTCCGAAAATGTTGAAAGGGACGATCTAGTTCCCCACAGCACGACGATGTTGCTGTATCTGATCGGACAGTTTGAGCACATCACGGCTGAGAAAGCTCTGGTCAAGTTGTTGGACTGCGAGCATGCCGGCCTTGCGATGGTCAGCGCCGATTCGCTCGGGAAGAATCAGCGTTACGGTGCCATCGCGGCGCTCCAGCAACAAGTGAACCGAGTCGAATTTTCAGAGAGCTACGGATTCCGCTTTAATTTGATCCGGGCTTTAGCCCAAATGGAGCACCCCGACGCGGTTGAATTTTTGACTGAACTGCAGCAGCAGCTCGATGGCCAGCTTCGTTACCAGCTGCAGTGCGTTCTGGATGAGGTCAACGTTCATCATTTCTTTGGTGATGAAGAGCGGTTCAAGGCTTGGCAGGCGCGAGATGAAAAACCGGAACCCGCACGCGAGAGTTTTTTCACTGCAAGCAGCCAGCCGGATTCCTTGAATCGAATCGCGTTTGAAAAGCCGCAGTACTACGGGATCGAGATCCACGCCAAACGGCTAATGTTTATTATCGATCATTCGGGCAGCATGAAGGAATATTGGGGCGGGTACACCCGTCTTGCGCGGGCGAAATTAGAATTGGTCAAGGCGATTAAGGAACTGCCAGAGGACACTGAGTTCGCGATTGCGTTCTACGAATCATCTGTTCGGATGTGGCGTGACACGCTCGTCCAAGCCACAGAAGATAACAAATTAGAAGCAATCAAGTTCGTGCAGAAACTGGGGTACGGAGACAGAACCAATACCTACGCAGCATTGCGGAATTCACTGGAATTTGATCAGGAACTCGAAGCAGTGTTCTTGTTGACTGATGGACGTCCCACAATCGGTCAGTTGACTGCTCCGGCCCAAATTGTGCCCGACATCATCCACCGAAATCGCTTCAGGCATCTCAACTTCAATACGATCGGCATCGCAGTGCAAGGCAGCACCGAAACTTTTCTGAAGACGCTCGCCGAGCAAACCAATGGCGAGTTTCGTCAGCCCGATTGGCAGCAATGATTGAGATGGATTGTCTTGGATGTCTGTCTTAACGATGGCAGCGACGGCGGGCTAAGAGTTGCCGTGTTCTAAGAAGAAATACCATCGACCGATTAACGTAGTTCGTCAATCGTTGTGTTTTTCGCAGAGACGCAAGCCTTGTCTCTCTCGAATCGACCTGCCGCGATCCACGGACAATTAGCGTTTGCCGCGTATCAAGTCGGCCACAGGCCACGCGAGCGGTCATTCGCCGTTCGCGTTTCGCGGCTTCCCTTGCACGGTGATCAAGTTCTGATCGGGTCGGTCGTTGCGACGATCCCGAGCAAAAACGAAATGCAGCCTACCTAGCCGGCTAATTTCGAGATCCGGTTGTGTGGCTGTGCCAGTTCTTCCACGCTGGGCTGATAGCGATATTGCATCAGATAAGCGTCTTCAACTGTATCGTCGTAGAAGTCGCGGAGGACCGAGATTGCTCGGAATCCAATCGACTTAAAGAACAATTGCGCCTCAAGGTTGGTTTCGCGGACTTCCAGCATGATTCGGTTGCGTCGTTCTTGCGACAACTTACCGAGCAGTTTGGATAGCATTGCGCGTCCAACGCCAGTGCGATGATGCTCTGGGTGAACACAGAAGTTTAAAATGTGCAGCCGATTCTTATGCAGCTCATAAATCATGAACCCAACGACTTTGTCGTCTTCTTCGGCCACCATGCCAATGCAATTGCGCTGGCGAAGACATCGAATAAAATCGTCTTCGTTCCACGCAAATTCAAAGCATGCATTTTCAATCCCTAGCACAGAGGGCATATCTCGTCGGATCATCCAACGAATATGAACACATAGCGAAGTCGGTTTGGTTTCCACTTTGGACTCCTTTCCAGCGAAACACCACTCATCGGAACGCCATTGGTTCCGATCCGCCTTTAAGCTCTACTCGGCGAGCAGGCGGAGATTAGCAGATGGTGCTAATCGCACCAAGGCGAAAAAGGGTCAAATTCCGGTTCGTCGTTTTTGGCGTTATTTACGCTGTTTTTTGGTTTTCTGCGGGGATGTTAAGCGATTGTTGCAAGTTCTCGTTGATCCCCCGAAAAGATAAGAACTGGAGATTCCGGCTACCCGGGCGGAGCACTTTCGCAACCTTCGTTCGTGGTTCTGCCAGTCCTCGTTCCGTTCAGTACAGGTGAATTGGCATTCGCAGCTCGTGCTGCATTTCATCCCGGGTTGATTAACACGCACCCTTCGCTTGGCTGCTGATGGTCGCTTGCCTCGTGTACTTGGAGAGTCAGGTTTAGATTCAAGCTCGGTGTTGTCATGCGAGTTCTGGACTTTCGAACGAGAAGGTGCCATTGGAGACGATGCTTGTTGAAAGTCCTGGGGATTTTGTGTTTTCAATTGCTTCGGTTCAAACGTGGTTGATGCTTGGCTGACAAAACTCGGGAATCGTTAGGTTGTCAGTTCGGTCGGCAGTGATTTCAGAG
The DNA here is from genome assembly GCA_029245125.1 of Rubripirellula sp. GTDB lineage: Bacteria > Planctomycetota > Planctomycetia > Pirellulales > Pirellulaceae > Rubripirellula. The sequence continues at coordinate 18,246 of JAQWPZ010000104.1, read as the reverse complement.
TACTGCGCACTTCGGCGGGCTCGGATGTGGCGGGCTCAGATGTGGCGGGCGTGGGCTTGGAAAGATCTGGTTGACTGGCGGCATGTCTTCAGTCAAAGACGAACCGCCTGATGTTAGTGCCCTGGTTCTGTGGGGTAGCCATTGTCGACTTTCAGAGGTGTCGAGGCCGACTGGTATGTCTGTTGGCGATTCGTCGTTCTCCGGACAAACGCTACAACCAGAAAAGCAAACCTGATCTCAGCGATCGACCGTTACGAGGACCGATAGAAAGCAGGTGGATGATGTTTTTGATTCGTCTCGGTTCAAATCAACGTGAATAGATAGGGCGTAATAGACAGCCATGGGGATTATCAGCGAATTAGATGAAGTCGGACTGAAGAAGGCCGCGATTCTGCTGATGAGCTTGCCGACCGCCACGGCGGCTGAGATTATGGGGCGGCTTCCACCCAGCCTGATCGAGGCGATCAGTATTCATATCGCCCAAACAGATTCGGCTGGAGGTGATGATCAAGAGATCGTGTTCGCCGAGTTTTTGACCAGCAAAGCGAGTTCGCTGTTCGCTAGTCCGGGCGGATTGGAACGGGCGAAAGAGCTGATCAAGCAAGCGCTCGGTCGCGATGCCAATGAATTGATTGGCAATCTGCAGCAAACGATCGAAGCGATGCCGTTTGGCTTCATCAAGAAGGTCGAACCTGAGACACTTTTGCAGTTCATTGGTGATGAGCACCCGCAAACCATTGCGATGCTGCTTAGCCACTTGCCTGGAGCTTATTCCGCTGAACTGATGGCGGGTCTGGAAGCGGACAAACAATTAGAGGTCATTCGGCGGATCGCTGCGATCGGTCCTACGAGCCCAGAGGCGATCGCCGAACTTGAGTTCGGTTTGGAAATGCGTTTGAGCAGTATGGTGAACCAGCAGCATAGTGCCGCCGGTGGTGTGGAGGCAGTCGCCGAAATCCTTAATGTTTGTGAGCGGTCAATCGAGCGAGCCATCATGGAATCCTTGGGCAGTGAAGACCCCGAATTGTCCGATGAGATTCGGCGTCTGATGTTCGTCTTTGAGGATATCAGCAAGCTGAATGATCGGGACATTCAATCCCTCCTGAAGAACGTTGAAACGGCGCAATGGGCGATGTCGTTGAAGGGGGCGAGTGAAACGTTGCAGGAAAAAGTAATGCGGAATATGAGCACGCGTGCTGCTGAAAATCTTCGTGAAGAAATCGAGTATCTCGGCAGCGTGCGTGTCAACGAAGTGGAATCGGTGCAGCAGAAGATCGTCGATATTGTTCGGCAGTTGGAAGATTCCGGAGAAATCTCACGCCCCACCGGCGACGAAGAAGAAGAGTACGTCAGCTAGTGATATTTGCTGGTCAGAATAGACCGACAGTTCCTGCGATAAGGTGCCAGCCATTTGCCTGACACCAGCCATTTGCCTGACACGCGGGCATTTGCCTGACACGCGGGCAACGCATGGTTGCCAACCGTACGATCCGCAACTGTTTGGCCAGTAACATTTGGTTCGCGACTGCAAGCTGAGCAGTCGGAAGGGCTAAGATTGCTCGGCTTGTTGCAGCCGGATGCGTTTCTTGCGTGCATGATAAAACGACAGCCCTAACGTCAAAACGGTTGCTGGAACCACGACGAATTTCATCGCGTTTCCAAATGTGTCACCCCACGCAGGAAGCGTTGCTGAAAGCACCAAGAAGGTCGTGTAGGCCAGGTAGTAGCTCAGGAACATTGCCCCTTCGTGCCGGCGAATCACTCCTTCGAGCCAAAAAATCGGAAGGCAAATAACAGCGACCGCGACCATCACAGGCATATCAAACGCGATTGCCTCGTCGGTCACCGATACGCCTGTGTTCGACACGGTACTGGTCAGCCCGAGAACGCATAGCAGATTGAACAGGTTGCTACCGACGACATTTCCGACTGCAATGTCTCGCTCACCGCGATAGCTTGCCACCACGGACGTGACTACCTCGGGCAACGAGGTGCCGACAGCGATGACCGTTAATCCAATGACCAATTCGCTCACACCGAACGACGCCGCGATCGTGACCGCGCCACTGACCAGCCACTTGGCACCGAGCGTCAATAAGCCCAAGCCGACAACGATCAACGCGACATCTGTAAACAGGCTGGTTTGCCCGGGATCGCCATATTCCGCAGCGAACTCCTCTACGACAGCTTTGTTTTCGCTGCGGCTCTTCCAAATGCTGAATGCGATGTAGATCACCAACGTTCCAAAAAGTATGGCACCTTCGCCGCGACTGATGTTTCCATCTGCCCCCATCCCCCAGACGCAGAGTGATGCTGCGATCATCAGAGGAACATCGAGCCGGATGAGTTGGCTGGAAACGATCAGTGGGGCAACCAACGCAGAGGTGCCTAGAACCAGCAACACATTTGTGATGTTGCTCCCCACAACATTCCCGATGGCAACATCCGGTTTTCCGGCGACCGCCGCTTGCAGGCTGACACCGAGTTCGGGTGCACTGGTGCCAAACGCGACGACGGTCAGGCCGATGACTAATGGAGAAATTTTGAACACCGCAGCGATTCTTGCGGCACCACGGACCAAGCTCTCGCCTCCACCCACTAAAAGGACGAACCCAAAAACTATTTGTAAGGCGAGCCACATTGTCAGGCGGAACTCAAAATTTGGAGGATGTATTCAAACGCAAAAGATTAGCACAAACCGTTTGAGTTTGGTAAATGCCATCCTGGTTGATTCGTCTTTCCCGCAGGCTCCTTTTTTCAGCAGGCACTCCTACTGATTTGGCCGAGGCTGCATTGGATTGGCGTCGTTGGGAGCCTCTCGTGATGCAGATTCTTTGCGGGGAAATTGCACCGTTCAGCTGGGATTCGCGTCCCACATCGAACTTATAAAGTACGAACGCGATCGTTGTTTGCTCAGGTTGGCAGCGACGGTTCGAAGCGATTACAAGCGAAGTTAAATTGCTTGCAGCAATCGAGTCCATTGCAACAGGATCAACTCTTGGATCTCACCGCCACGAACGATGGGGTAGCCCGCTTTTTCGACGGCAGCGGCCCAGCCGGGTAGCTCGTCATCAGCTTTGATCGGAATCAGTAGTTGCAACGCCGCAGACGGACTGTTCTCGCTCAACCGCATGGCGGGAGGGCGAGTCTCTGCCGAGACGGCAACACCAAAGAATGTGCTGCTCTGCGAGACGGCGACAGCGAGCGCCATTGAATCAGCTGCACCCGCTTTGCCACCCTCCAGGGCACCGGGCGTGGTGATCGAAACGGCCGCCGGATCGATCGCTGCCTTCTTAAGCACAGCTGTCGCAAATTTGGCGACGATTTCCATTTCCTTGGGGAGCCAACGTTTGGCGTCTTCTGGAGCAATCGCACAGATTACAACACCCGCTTGACGTGCCGATGCAGACCATTTCTCGAGAACGTCTGCAGGCGAATCTTGGCCTGGATTTAATAGCATGATCATCAATCCCAGTTGCTGCTGTGACTGATCTTCGCTGCCCGTTTTGGGAGCTAAGAAGGCAGCGTCGTTGGCTGAATCTGGGAGTTGTATTTTCTGAGTGACCCACTTCGCCTGCTCGTCATCGTCATTATTCTTCCAGCTTGACGGGACGTCGCTTGGGATGACGCCGGCGATCGATTGTGGCGTGACTTCGATTGTTTGGTCGGCGCCGTCACGCTGAATGGTCAGAGCAACCGTCGCGTCAGGAGCGGCGGACAGTGCCAGTCGTCGCAGTGTTTCGGTATCAGTAACATTGGCTTTGCCGAGTTTTGTGACAACATCACCTGTCTTGAACAGATCACTGGCTGGTGAACTTGGCAGAACTGCATCGACGATGACTTGGTTGGGGCCATCTTCATTCTCGCCGCTTTCTTCGCGAACGATGATGCCGAGTCGTTGAGGTTGAAGCGGGGGAATGGTCTCGGCCAACGTGACCTCAACGTCGATCGGATTTCCATCTCGACGGAGTTTCAACCGTACTTTTTCGCCGGCATCAAAGCTTCCCAACGCTTGCCGAATGTCCAATTGACGCCGGACAGGTCGACCAGCGACTTCCAGGACCTCGTCGCCCGCTAGAATTCCAGCGGCTTCGGCGGGTGAGCGAACCCGTACCGCCGCGATCGTGGTTTCGTCTTGGTATGGGTCTCGCGACTTGGAGACGATTCCGATCAGGCCTTTGCGAATGTCTTCACCCATTTTCAAACGATCGAGTTTTGCCACGATGACATTTGATGGGATCGCGAATGCGATCCCCGAGTCGTACCAGCTTGTGCTGTCTTCGGCGCCCCCTTTGGAAACGGCCGGAATCAAGATCCCTAGCACATTGCCGTACAAGTCAATCAAGGGTCCACCGTAAAACGACGGGGCAACTCGAGCGTCTGTTTGAATGGCAATGCCATCCAAACGCCCCGTAGCGCTGAGCACGCCACGACTGACCATGGGTGATGAACCGCCACCATAACGACCGACTGCAACGGTCGTTTGCCCGACGGTCATCGTCACTTCGGATGGCAGATCGAGCGGTGCGAGCTCGGTTTTGGCGTCGATTTTTAGAAGCACCAAGTCGCGATGTTGATCCTTGGAAATCACCTTCGCGGCGTGGCGGCTGCCATCGGGCAAGATCACTAGCATGCTCGCCGCCGGTCGGCGAACGACAATGCTGGACGCGAGAATGTAGCCGTCTTTATCAACGATCACGCCGGATGTTGGCGCGTCCTGTTCAACCTCGCCCGTTTTTTGTCCACTCGCACCGATGATTTCGATGGTCACGATCGATGGTAGGACTTGTTGGGCAGCAGTTCGTACCGCTTTGGCCATTGCTGCACGGTAGGCCAGCGAGGGACTATCGCCGCCTGGTTGAGCCGAGGCAACGGGCGCCAGCAACAACACCAAACCGATGGACGTCAGCCAATGCACGCGTGTCGGCAGAGAGGGGATTAACTTCACGGTCGCAGCACCAAAGGAAGGATTTCGGTATCTCGCTGAATGGTCAGTTCGACGTCATCACGACGGTCGATCATTCGTAACAGTTTTCGGAGAGTTCGTTGGCCGTCGACCCGTTTTCCGCCTACCAACAGGATTAAATCGTCCGGTCGTAAATCGGCTTTCGCAGCTGCCGAATCGGGGACGACCTCGTCAATGTAAGCCGGAGTGGTTTCTAGCACGTCAGGCAGCATCACCAACCCGAGCGTCTTTGGATCGTGCGATTGATCTCGGGGGAGCATCGCTTCGGCGGGCGGAGGAGCTGATGTGGTTCGCCCGGCGATGATATCGCCAATGGTGCCTCTTAGCTCTTTCGCCGGAATGGAGTAGTTCAGCCAAACGCCAGTCGCCGAATCACGCAACTCCTTGCCCAGCATACCGATCAATCGACCCTCGGAGTCAATCACTGCTCCGCCGGCCGCGCCGGGGTTATTCGCGATCAAGTCAAGGATCATGACCTTTCCGCGGTAGGGGGTTTTGAAGGTGCCTCGACGGGCATCCAAGTCACTGACCGCAGCGATTGTTCCTTGCATGACGCTGGCAGGTTCCTTTCCCGTCGCGATGTTGAAGAGATTGCTGATTGCCAGGATCGGGTCGCCCCATTGTGCCTCAATCTTTTCCTCGATCGGGAAATATGGCAGATCGGTAGCGTCGATCTTGAGGACTGCCAATTCGAGAGCGGGTTCGAATCCGACGATGGTCGATTCGAAGCGGCGTCCATCATCAAGCAAAACGATCGGTTCGACGTCGAGCACATAACTCCAGGACGTTGCGACGTGCCCGTCCGGAGAAACCAGGATGCCGCTTTGGTAAGCCTCCAGTCCGGCAAGGCCACCGGCACCATAAATTTTGACGACGCGTTGCTGACCCTCGCGAGCCCATTCAGCCAGCGGCGGTTCTGCTTTTGCATTCCAGGACACGATCATTGCGATCGCGATTGTCGCTGCGAATCTCATTCAGCTGCCTCCTCTGGTTGAGCTTCCGCGGTTTCTGCGGGAACCTGTTGCCATGATTTGATCTTCAAGCGAAGCACGCTGTCTAACCCATAACGAAGGTCGAGGATGCTTGGTTGTTCATCGCCATTCTCGCGGATTACCCACAGTTCGGCAGGGTCCTCATCCCGATCGGCGAAAACTTCCACGACTTCGACCAGCTCGCTGTCGGGATGACTCATCCAACGCACCTCTAATTCACCATCGAGTCCGACCATGCAGTCACGCAATGGTCGTTCGCCCGCCAGAGGCATCGAACCAAGATAGAAGGTTTCTCCAAATTTCTGTGGCCCTTTTTCGATCATGCGTCGCCATGCGTCTAAAGCAGGCAGCATGCCTGCGACCGAACCATCAACTACCTCGTCGTAAAGCTTTCCACGCGAGGTTGCTTCGAAGGTTTTTTCGCCGACGACCAACTCGGTTTTGTCCTTCCCGATGCGGATCTGCACCTGTTGTGGCTGAGGTTGATCGGTTTCAGCTTCGATCACCCAGGCGACGGATTCCCCTGCCTTGCCACCAGGAAACTGACTTCGCAGGGCATTACGAAACCGTTCCTGTTGCACTTGGTTGAAGTGATAGTTGGCATAGCCTTTTCGCGAGACGAGTTGTTCGTTTACCGCTTTGGGGTATTTCGGATTCGCCTTCCCAGCGATCGCCTTTCTGAGTTTGTCAGGGATGCTTTCGGCAGGTTTCTTTTCGTCTCCCTCTTCTTTGTCTCCCTCTTCCTGATCTGGCTTTGGTGCCTGGCGGGGCGGAGGGGGTGGCAGTGCGCCAGCCATCTTTTCGAGCAACTCATCCGGCAAGTGGACACTCATCAATCGTACGAGCGTGTTGGTTGTTTTGCCTTCGTACCGAAACGTCAGGGGAACCCGCCAGCCGTTCGGGAATGTCGCCAGGATGTTTTGAACATCGTTTGCTGTTTGTACAATTCGGCCGTCAATCTCAAGGATCTCGGCGCCGTAGCGAAGGCCGCGGCGGTAGGCGTCACTCGTATCCAAAATGTTGGACACGACGACTCCACCATCGGGGTCGGTTACGACCGTTGCCCCGAGAGTAGCATGGTCGACGATGCGACCGCTTCGCAGGTATCCCAGAAAGTTCTTGGCCTGGTTGATTGAGATCGCGTAGCCGACGCCAACATTGACCCTGCCGCGTTTTTCAAACGATGCTCGACCAACGATTCCAATTACTTTGCCGCTTGAATCGTAAATGGGACCGCCGGAGTTGCCAGGATTGATGGAGGCATCGGTTTGCAGGCAATCACCATATTCCAACAGCGTTCCCGAGGGATATTGGTAGCGTCCAACCCCGCTGAGGATGCCCCAAGTCACGGTGGGCTGAAGATTCGACGCGAGCAAAAAAGGGTTGCCGATCACCATGCACCAGTCACCTGCTTGTGCGGCTCGGCTGCTGCCCATTTCGGCGTAGGGAAAATCGTCCCGTCCTAGCAAGCGAATCATGGCGAGGTCGCCGACTGGATCGATCCCGACGATCACTGCATCGTAAACTCGTCCATCATTCAGACCGCACCTCATGAAGGAACCCGCAGGGCTCGTCACGTGAAAGTTCGTCAGTGCGTAACCTTCTGGTGAGATCAAAACGCCACTGCCCCCACCGGCCCCGCCGGGGACAAACACGCTTACTGCGGTCGGCTTGGCAAGATCGATTGCGGCGATTCGCTCGAGTTCAGCGGACTCCAGAATTGGATCCAAGGTGATGGGCTCGATGCCATGCGTCGATGGGGCGATCAGCAAAGCAAGCACCACGACCACGCTTTGGAACAGTCGTTTGGGTGACATGTTGATGTGTTTCCTGCGAATTATGACTTTTCTCACTTCAATCCTCAGCTTTGATCACTTGAGCAACCTGGGGCGAACGACCAGCACTCGATCCCCCAAATCTCCATCCTTACCGCTACTTACCAGGATGGACAAACGTCTGGCCTCGCCAAGCGGCAATTCGAATCCCTTCGGTTCCGAGTCGACAAGCGTTTCTTCCCACACGACTTTCCCGTCCATTTGCAGTTTGACCATGAGTTGGCCCCCACCCGCATCGGAATCACGCCGGACCGAACCAGAAAACAATTGGTAACCCGGTTCAACTCGGTACTCGACCGACGAGCCACCAACCATACTCAGATTTTGCTCGGCGACCGTGCGATTGCCAAAGAAGCTTTTCAGCAATTCCGCGTCGATGGTTGTTGGGAAGAACGTTTTTAGCGATTCAGATGCAGGCTGCAGGCCTGTCAACAAAGCGACACCGCCACTCCAGCGAATGGACAAAATCTGGTCGAGGGGAATCTTGTGTGTGATTGATGAAGTCAGTTCGATTTCCAATGGTTGGTCAGTTTGACTCGGTCGGATTGCCGTTGCAGCCCACTTCGATCCCCACACATCGGTGACTTGGATCTCTGGATTCTCGGCAACGGATGTCCCGCCGCCGAACAAAACTCCCTCCAGTCGGGTGACGCCCGCCTCTGCGTTGGTACCCTCCAAATCGAACCCGACTTTCCCGTCCTCGATCGACATGACGATAACGGAGAGGGAGTCGAGCGTATCCGCCGATCTGCGGAGTACCAAGGAATCGCCGCGGCTTTCCCGCTCGAAATTGCCGAACCAAGCTGGGTCGGTCGCTGTCGATGCCGGTCGGAAGCGGATTGCCTTGACTTGCTTGACGGGGATCTTCAGTGCATTTTGCCGCCTCGGCTCGATGGTGAGTTCACTGTCTTGCAGCGAAACATCCTGGGCCATGATCTTGGAGCCACTGACCAGGGTCACCCGATAACTCGGCCCAGTCCCTTCTTCAGCGTCTCTGGGTACCAATCGGTCGACGTCTTCGAACGGAATTTCGACCGTGTTGCCAGCTTGGCCGATGGTTAGCGCGTCGTTCGAAAAGGCGATCAGCTCGCCTTCGACCGTTTCACCTGAATTGGTTTGCACGGTCACGGGCAAAACAGCCCAAACTACCGCAGACAACAGCTTCAAGAGCGGGGAGCAAGCAATCATCGATCGGTCCAGACCTTTCGTACCAACAACAGAGAATTCCTCTCTTCCCATGGTACCAGAACGCCCAGTTGCCGTAATTCCCCGTGAGCGGTTTGCCAGCCGCTGATTTTCCGGGGCAATCTCTGCGGGCAGCCAAACCAAGCGACGGTTTCAGGCCGATTTGGGGCTGGCTTGCTTACTGGGACGGGCCCATGGACGGCGACCGGTGGCGGTCACTCGCTTGACAAAGGCAAACACCGGTTTCTCGTCTGGTCGGGAATGCGAGCGAACCCCCCCCACGGTGACGATTGCAGTCCCTGACTGCTCGCCCGAGAGAACGCCACTCTCAGGGTTCACAGGCTAGGTTTGCCGCCTGCAGCGGTTCAATTTTACTTGGTGAGATAAGTGTATTTGTCTAATGCATTCTCGTAGAACTCGACCGTTTCACCGGCCTGGCGTTGATCGATCCAACCGTTCTGAACAGCTTGGGCGACTGCGTCCTGTAATTTGTGTACGAGTTCTCGGTCTTCATACTGCACGTACCCGAGCACTTCTCGCACCGTGTCTCCTTTCACGATCGAGTTAACTTTGGCGACACCATTGTCAATATCCACATGTACTGCGTGCGTATCGCCGAACAAATTGTGAAGCCCCCCCAAGATTTCCTGGTAGGCGCCGACCAGAAAAACGCCCAACCAGTAAGGCTGGTTGGGGCGAAGTTCGTGAAGTCGCAGCGTCTGTCCACTCCCTTGGCGAGAGATAAATTGATCGACTTTCCCATCGCTATCGCACGTGATGTCCCCGAGTACCGCATGCTGCGTGGGGCGTTCAGCTAACCGGTGCAGCGGCATGATCGGAAACAACTGGTTGATCGCCCAAGAGTCAGGCACCGATTGGAAGATTGAAAAGTTTGAGAAGTAAATGTCGGACAATGTGCAGTCCAAGTCTGCGAAATCTTCAGACTGGTCGTTTGTCGATTCAGCCAGGGCGCGAACTCGGTGGCAGATTGCGAAATAAAGATTCTCCGCGGCAGCGCGTTGTTCGAGTGGCAGACCACCCCCGCTAAACAGGCTCATGCTCATGTCAAAAGCCAGTTGGGCATCGTGCAGCAATTCACGCATGTTCTCGATCGTTAAATCGTCGTACGCCATCCACAGATCTTGCAGCGGTTGCGGATAATCCTCGGGAATCTCGACTGGGCAGGCTTGCACATTGCCTTGTGACGTTGTCCCCAACGTTTCTACGACCAGGACACTGTGATGGGCCGCAACCGCGCGTCCACTTTCGGAGAGTAATTGCGGGTGGGGGACTCCCGCTTCGTCGCATACTGATTGCACATGAAATACGACATTGTTGGCGTACTCCTGCAGCGTGTAGTTCATGCTTGAGTTGGTATCGGTTTGGCTGCCGTCGTAGTCGACCGCCAAACCCCCGCCGACATCCAAGTAATCCAACCCGGCGCCGCGACGATAGAGTTCGACGTAAACCCGCGCGGCCTCCAAGATTGCCGTCTTCAAACTGCGGATATTACCGATCTGACTCCCGACATGAAAATGGAGCAACTGAAAGCAGTCGGCCATGCCCAAATCGACCAAGCGTTCAAATTGGGTCAGCATTTCGGAGACGGTGAGTCCGAATTTACTGCGGTAGCCACCACTTGCTTGCCAGCGTCCCGATCCTCGGGCGGCCAGTTTGACTCGCATACCAAGTGTGGGGCGGACCCCGAGTTGATCCGAGAGTTCAAGGATTCGATTAAGTTCCGAGACTTTTTCAACGACCGGGATCACGGTTCGGCCTAATCGCTGTGCCATCAGTGCCATGCGGATGAATTCGGTGTCCTTGAAGCCATTGCAGATGATCGGCATCTCGGGGTCGGTCATCGCGACAACGGCGAGCAGTTCGGGTTTGCTTCCCGCTTCAACGCCAAAACCGAACTCACGACCATGTTCAATGATCTGTTGTACTACGTCACGCTGCTGGTTGACTTTGATCGGAAAAACGCAGCGATAGCGATTCGCGTAATCGTGTTCGTCGATTGCGATGGCGAATGCTTCGTGCATCCGTTTCAATCGATCACGCAAGATGCCGTTAAAACGCAGCAGAATTGGCAGGTCGAGCCCACGGTGGTGCAAATCTTCGACCAGTTTGGGCAGATCGATCGCCTCGGCAGCGATGCGATTTGGCGAAACCATCAGATGCCCAGATGGCGAAATCTGAAAGTAGCCATCACCCCAGCGATCAACCTCGTAAAGCTGATTCGAATCGTCAATTGACCATGGGTCGCCGGTCACAGTACTCATCCAGGATGCATTTATTTCAACGGAACGATGCCTACACGCAGAATTGTATCGCGAGATTGCTTCGCGCCACCCAACGCGATCGGTAAACTCGCCCTTTTATGATTTGAATGACGATTTGAATAAGGAACGCTTCGAGTGAGCCAACTAACCGACAAAGTGGTCGCGATTACCGGTGGTGGTACCGGCATTGGGGCAGGAATCGCAAAAGTCCTCGCCGAAGCAGGTTGCCAGGTCACCGTGGGTGGTCGCCGTCTCGAACCGCTTCAACAACTCGCCGACTCGGTGTCCAGCCAACACCCGATTCGGACCCACTTGATCGACGTTGCCGAGCCCGACAGCATCGAGGCATTTTTTGCCGATGTTCGAACCAATGTTGGTGAGGTCGAGATCCTCGTCAACAGTGCGGGGATCAATATTCAAAAACGAACAATGGCTGAGATGGTGCCTGAAGATTGGGACCGCGTGATGGCGATCAACGCGACTGGAGCCTACCGATGCATGCACCAAGTGTTGCCCAGCATGCGGGCGAAGCGAGATGGATTGGTCGTGAATATTTCCTCCGTCGCGGGTAAGCGAGCAATCTCGCTCGGTGGAGTCGTTTACTGTGCCAGCAAGTTCGCGATGACAGCGCTCGGCACAGCCGTCTCAAACGAAGTTCGCGAGGAAGGGGTGCGGATCACCAATGTCTATCCCGGTGAAGTCAATACGCCGATCCTGGATAAGCGGCCAACTCCCGTCAGTCAGGAACACAAGGAATCGATTCTGCAGCCGGAAGATATCGCAGCGGTCGTCAAAACAATTTGTGAACTGCCACCCCGAGCCAACGTCCCCGAGGTCGTGGTCAAACCGACCAAACAAGAATGGGTATAACGAAGAAACTGGTGTAACCAACCACGCGACGTGACCAGGAAGAAGGTGTTCGCAACAAGGTAATGTCGATGTGCTGGATCGCATTCATGTGCTGGATCGCGTCGGGTAGACCGCCAAGCGGGACAGACCTCGTCATCCGACCGGTACTCATTCAACTTTCATCAGCCTAACTCGTGAGCGGAGAACCGCGGTGAGCCAGTCAAAGGATCAAGTGGATGACGAAGCTGACGATCAAGATGCTGAGGCCAGCAAGGCTGCCCCTGAAGATTTCGTAATCGAGCATGATTCGGTCACCGAGTACAGTCCGACTCTCGAAGACGATTTGTCGATGGAGGATGACCTCTCTTTGGACGACCTCGGCGCCGCCTACGCTCGGGTCGTAGCGGAAGAGAATCCGGACGTCGCTGCCGAGACTGATATCGGCTCGGATGAGGATTCCTCAGGCGAGCCACTGTCGCAGGATGGTTCGGCGTCGGAAGGTGCCAACGAGGCCGTTGCCGATGCTGAAACTCTCGTCACCCCTGAGACGATCGTCGAAGCGGCTTTGTTTGTCGGGCACCCCGAGAACAAATCACTTTCCGAGCAACGACTTGCCTCTCTGATGCGAGGAGTCTCACCCGATGAAATCATCGAGCTGATTGAGCGATTGAACGAGGGGTATCAAGCCGAAGACCAAGCGCTGCGTATCATCCGTGATGAAAGTGGTTTTCGCATGACGATCGCACCCGCGGTTGAGCATATGCGGCGATCTTTTCTGGGGAAAGTTCGGGAGGCGAGGCTGAGCCAAATGGCGATTGAAGTGTTGTCGCTGGTCGCTTACCAACCAGGGATCACTGCGACCAAGGTCCAAGATCAACGCGGCCGGGAAAGTGGACCGTTGCTGAATCAGTTGGTGCGGCGACAATTGTTGAGGATGGAGCGAATCAAGCCGGAGGGAGCGAAACGCCCCGTGCCTCATTACTACCCAACCGAGCGATTCCTGCATCTGTTCAGCCTGGAATCTCTCGACGAATTGCCGCAAGTTGAAGAGGGACTGCGGGAGTGACCCCAGTTGCCACCACCCCAGTTGCACCACCCCAGTTGCCAAGACACAGAAACAGAGGAACGTGATTTGACTAGCTTGATGATTCGCGGGGTAGCCCTTGATATGGACGGCTTGCTGTTCGAGACCGAAGGCTTGTACTGGCAGGTCGGTGATACCGTGTTGCAGCGTCGCGGATATCGGTACAGCAAAGAGCTTCAAAGCCGAATGATGGGGCGGGTTGGTGTCGCGGCAGTTCAGCAAATGATCGATCTGCACAACTTAGAGGATGACGCCGTTGAATTGCTGGCTGAGTGTGATGAAATCTTTGCGTCGATGCTCGAGCTTGGCGTTGATCAAATGCCGGGCGTTGATGCGATGATCCGAAGATTCCAAAACAAGAAATTGCCGTTCGGGCTTGCCACCAGCAGTCGCCGAAGATTCGCAACGGTGCTGATGGAGACAGTCGACTGGAAAAGCGATCTGAAATTCAGTTTGACCGGCGATGATGTAACGCGAGGAAAACCAGATCCGCAGATGTATCAGATGGCAGCTGACCGTCTTGGCATTCCTCCGCAGCAGATGCTGGTGTTGGAAGATAGTGGTAACGGGTGTGCTGCTGGAGTCGCCGCCGGTGCCATTGTGGTTGCCGTGCCCAGCGAACATACGAAAGAGCAGTGTTTCGACGGATCAGTGCTGATCGCCGATACGTTGAATGATCCAAAGTTAATCGCGCTGATCGAAAATCAATAAGCCTTTTCAATCGGCCGCTGGTGGTCAACATCGTGGTGCAATAGGCACCGGCGTTGGCTGGTTATTGAACACTTACCGGTCATTCCGACGGCCCGCGACCCCGTCTCTACGCAATGTCTTTACGCAATGTCTTTACGCAATGTCTCTACGCAATGTCTCTACGCGTATCCCGCCTTCACGCAACACGACTTTCACATCGGGCTTCTTCAACTACTTACGTTCGATCCTATCACGATGAAACAACGACGGTATCGGGGTGGTCGTGTCGTAACGGCACCATCGCTTGTGTCGCGGCAACCATCGTTCGATTTAGCGGCGGCTAATGAACCAACCTTCTGGTGGATCTGGTAGGCCAAAAGCGTCGTGGTAGTCACGTTGCATCAATTCGATCCAGACCATCGTGTTCTGGTGTAATGCGGTGGGGCTAAGTCGAACAGCCCGGCGCGCGAGTTTTCGGGCGCGAGAGAAATCCTGGCCTGCCGCGGCGGCTAAAGCCAAGTTATGCAGGGCAGCGATTTGGGTAGGGTAACGCTGCCATACAGATTCCCAAATCGCTTCAGCTTCACCCCATCTGCCCGCTTGGGCAGACCGATTTCCACGACGTACCTCGCGACTGCCTGGCATGAGGTAAGGTCGGGAAAGGCGAGTCGTTTGGCGATCGAGCCAAGGTGCGATCAATTGCAGGCTGTCGCGGGCAGCACCCGTCAAGAGTTGTTGTTCGGCGGGCTGAACGAACGCCAAATCTGGGTAGCGGTCTAAGACCTTTTCGTGGTCGACAACGATTGGCATCCCGGCCACTTTCCCACCATCATTGAGCGACAGCAGTCGCCAGGAAAGACGCAGTGTCGAGGAAGGCAATGAAGGTTGATCGTGGCCGATGACTTCCCCACGCCACAGGAAATCCGCTCCCGATTCGCGTGACATCGAAGCGAGCACCACGTCATTCGGTTCGTCATCGAAAGCTGAAACCAACCGGATGGTCTCTAGTTTGGGAACCGCTTCGGCAGCGATAAGCGAAGTTGCACGACCACGGTCCGAGGGAGCAGAAGCTAGCAGTAGCTGCTTGAGCGGACCGGTCACTTCCTCGGGACCAGTCACCGACGAAAGCACTACCTGTTTGCCAACGGTGGATTCAAGCCGAGGAGGTTGCCACACATGCATCGGTGCCGGCGACCGACAGCCGCCAAGCCAGATACAGCAGGCACAGAGTATGAGAGCGCGAAACATGACTGGCATGTAAACTGCCATTGGTCTGAGCGTCAACCGCGAATTGGGCCAGCCGCAGCTGCGAATACGACCAACCGCGGCTGCGAATAGGAGCAGCCGCAGTTTCCCAAAAGAAAGACATCCTCCAATCGCCGAGGAGGTGCTGCAGCAAAGAATGCCCGGGCGGAAGGTTGCAAACCGGCATCCATTCCTGCGGGACGGTAGCAAGCGTTTTAGCAACCGACCCTGTTGGGGCGGTGCAAACCAGTGCTCCGCGGGAACGCGTTGTCTTGATGCCGTTTCAGGCGGCCGACAGCGCCGGTGGGGCAACGCTGACTTTCCAGCTGTTCTTTCGGATCCCGTCGCTGCCATAGAAAATGACCGTATTGTGGTCAAAGTCACAGATCGCGGTCAGTTTCACGCTCCTGGGGCCATGCACGCAAAAATAGACCCCTACCGATTTTCCGCCGCGGATTACTTCGCGTTGGGTCATGGGAAACTGGTGCGGCTCCAGGTGTCCCAACTCACAGAGTCGGGTTTCGACAGTCTCACAAAGCGAATCGTAGTCAAGCTTGCGGGGAGTCGCTCCGAACATGGGCGTCCTTGGGGATGGAGACGTGAAGAGCGGCCGAGGGAGAGTTACCGGCGATTCCTTGCCGGCAGGGTTCGGTATCGGCGACCATCGGTGTCAAGATTAGTGCCGAGTGGCAATCAATGACGGATGATGGCGACTGTTTGTCAAGCAGTACCGATTACGAGGATTTCAAGCAGGCCGGATTTTTTCCCAAGCTTTACTTGGAATGTAATAACCGGTCATTGTCCGCCTGAGTGATACGACCGAAAATGTCTCGCAAGATTACCTGCTCTAACGAAGTGTCCCTCCCTAACGGGATCCAGCCAAGTGTTTGGGGGCTGTCATCGTACGCATCTTCCGTGCGAATAATGGTGCCATCATGTCGTTTGGCCGCGGTCGATTCGGTCGAATACTGGCTCCGGTCCGTATCTTCCAGATCTTTCTGAACGATCACTTCCAATGTGTAGCCTGCTCCATAAGGTCGCACCGTGATCACGGCTCGCCGGCGAATTGATTGCAAGGTGCTTTGCAATCGCTCGAATCCAGCGGTGCTGTCCTTCCGCCAAGGTTCCAGCAGCGAGGCACCGATTCGGTAAGACGTCTCGATGCGGCCATCGAGCAACAGGCCGTTTGAATTTTGGACTGGTTGTTCGCGTGCAACCCGAAAGTAATCATCCACTGCATCCACGACCTGAGACCATAAAAATTGATCTCCAACCGCTGGCAATTCGAGCGGATTGGGCACAAAGGATTCCGGTACCTTGGTGTTCAATCGGTACTTCAATTGTCCGCACCCGGTGGTCAGCGAACCCAGCAAGGTTGTCATCGCGCTGACGATGATCCAGCGTCGCTGGATTTGGATTGAATTTTCGCGGCGCATCGCAACTCTGACTAGCGAAGTTTGCTGGTTTGTCGTCGGGCAATGCTCGGCGGCAGTGGTTTGGATTCTGGAAGATCCTTGGGAAACATGGTCCAAACGGGGATCCGCATCGCCAAATCCTCCATCACCTTCCGTTGAGCATCGTTGATCTTCTGCTGACGGATTTTGCCGCGGATTTCGTCCTGAACCTCACTAAGAGGCGTGAAACCAGGTTCTTGGCGTTCGATGACGCGGACAATGTGATAGCCACTCGAATCTTCAATGATTTCACTCATCGCATCCAAAGGTAAGCGAAAAATCTCTTGATCGAGTGGGTCGCTCGCAAGCGATCCTTGCGCGGTCCAATCATGCACTCCACCCTGTTTCCCGAACGGTTCTTGGCTTTTTTCTCTGGCGACCGATTCCATGCTGCCACCAAAGTAGGCTTCGCGTCCCATTTCCCAAATGACTTGGTGTGCTGCCTCGCGTGAGGGGAAATTGGCGAACAAGACGCTCAATTGTTCCCAGCGGGCACGGTAGGGACGGGCGAAATCATCTGAATTCCCTTGGTAGTAATTGTTGATCTCGGCGATCGACACATCAGGATCACGTTCGACTTTGCTGCGGATGTAAAGATGTCCGAGCATGGCATCGATGAAATCACGCTGGCGAGCAGCCAGCGAACTCCCCTTTTCGCGAAGCAACGTGTCAAGTTTTGTCAGGTCGTTGACTTTGTATTGTTTCTTTAACTCAGGAACCTCGCTCTCGAAGAACATCTGGCGAGCGCGGCTGGAAAGCATTTCTTCGGCTTCGGCACGCTTGTCCGCAGCTTGGGTTCCCACCTGATCCAGCAAGAATGATTCACGCATCATCTTGTTTTGGATCGCCTGCGAGAGCATGCCGCGAATGAGGTTGACGCGAGCATAATGCAGTTGCTCTGCGGGGATTGTTTGACCCGACTTCTCGGTGACTTCTTTGATTCGTGCTTCTACTTTTGGCATCAAATCGCCCAGCAAGATTGGCGTTTTGCCGACCACGGCGACGATCGCTGCAGGGTCTTCCGGTAAGTCGATCGCTTGGGTTGCTTCGACTTCGGTAACCGTCGGAACTTGGGCAACCGCGACGAGGGTGGAAAACCCAATGTTGAGGCAGGCCATGGCGAACACCAACGCATGCCAGTGAGGGGTGGATCGGTGCAGCAGCATCAGCGAAAGTCTGGATTTCGTGTTCATAACGTTCTCTGTGAACCATTTAGTTCGTCGCTTGTAGCCACCGCCAAGCATCTGGCACAAGTCCGAATGAGCCTGTTGTGTGCGAGCATTGACGGAAGCGAGCCTGCCTGCGTATGCGATCGGAAGCTTTTTGAGTCGTTCAGTCATGCTCGCGATTCAAGCGATCGAGTTAGCTCGCCAACTCGGTCAAAACATGGTCAATCGTGAAACCCGCAGGCTGCGATTTCTTCTCTTCCCTCCTCCGTTTCTGATTCGGTAACCTCCGCCAAACCACCAACGAGGAAATCGGATGCCCTCAAATCATGATCGTCTAGCGAATGTGGCGATGACGCTGCCCTTACAACGTGAGAGCGAACTCAAGAGTTTTCGGCTCACCGGTTTGCTTTGGATGGCCGGAATCTGTCTGCTGATGGCTCCGATGGCAACCCTGGTGGATATTCCCATCGCACGCTGGTTTTCACACAACCGGCT
>JAQWPZ010000094.1 GCA_029245125.1 Rubripirellula sp. | reverse complement strand
CCCGTGGGAGGCCAGCATCGCTCGGACATCCTGGGCGATTGCTCGTTGGGCTTCGCTAGGTGCCATCACCACCAATTCACCCTTGCGGGCATCGGGGGAAATCGTGACACCTGCCACGTCCCGATACTGCAGGCTCAACTTGGTCGCTATCTCTTTGGCGTGCACTCCGGGGACCGGTAGCTTCTGAAGCTGCAAACCATTGTTCTGTTGGGCGAAAACTGTTCCAGTCAGCAGCGAAACAACTGCGAGCGAAAAAAAACAATTGGAAATCAAGCGGTGCATCTGCAACCACCCCTTCTTGCGTCTGTGGGTCTGCTGAATTCGAACGGGACCTCGACGGCGCTCCCCCGATCCAGAGCGTTTTATCGTCGATACCGAGCAGAACCCTACAGGCAAAAGATGCGGACTGACCCCTTCAAACCCTCCAAATTGCAATGCAAGCAATAAGCTGGGAGGCTCGGGATTCTGATCTTTCCTTTTTTTCGTCGGTTTTGTTAAAGAATCAACAAGAGTGGGCCCGGAGCGCCCCGATCTACCTTTCCGCATCCAGGTATTGGACATGCGTTATTCAATTGCAACCTTCTTGCTAACGACGGTCTGCCTGACTGGATGCCAACAAACGGCCGGTGTGAACACCGCGGGACCGCTCACGCCAATTGGCCCATCCGCCCCTAACGGAGCAAATGGTCAGGCGTCCGCTCTGAACCCGTTCGGTGCGCCGACTCGTGTTCCACCACCTAACCTTGGTTCCTACACCGCACCCAATAATTACATGGGCGGTGGGAACACCAGTAACCAAGGGAGTGTGCCGGCATCTGGAGGGGTCAGCCAAACCAATCCAAACGCGAATAGCTGGAATGGACAGGCAATCGGCTCCGGTGTCCAGCAAGCAACCGCTGTCTCGAATGGCACGTGGAATCAAGCCGGTGGGAATCAATCCGGTGTGAATCAAGCCGGTGGGAACCAAACCGCGAACGGTTTTGCTCCCAATCCCAATATGGCTCCGTCGGCAGCACCGCCCAGCAATGGTCTGCGTAGTGGGGGGATGCAGGTGATCGATCTGACCGGTGGTCCGCCTCCGCCCGGCTATCATCCATCGGCTCAGGCCCCAGCACCTACAAACCAACCGCCCGGCTATGCCCCGGCACCTACAAACCAACCGCCCGGCTACGCCCCGGCACCTATCAACCAACCGCCCGGCTACGCCCCGGCACCTACAAACCAACCGCCCGGCTACGCCCCGGCACCTACAAACCAATCGCCCGGCTATGCCCCGGCACCTACAAACCAATCGCCCGGCTATGCCCCGGCACCTGCAAACCAATCGCCCGGCTACGCCCCGGTTCCTGGAGCGATTCCGGCGACTGGGTACGCACCGACTCCGGAATTCGCACCGGCGCCTGTACCTCAGAGTGGATCAGACCCTACTTGGCGTTCTCCACAGGTGATTACCGCACCAAGTGAAGCCAACATCGCAACCGCACCCTCGACCGATCCGATCAGTACTGGCAGCGCCCAGAGTCTGCAGTGGCGATCGCCCCAGTAACAGGATCGTCAAATTGGTGATCGCCTTGAGATGGTGAAAGGTAGAAATAACGGCGGGTACACTGCTGCCCGCTCTCAATCGCTACATGTTCGGCAAAACTGCTCGATGATCTCGACGGCTAGTTCCACTTGGTCACATGGGACCCATTCTTCTGCCGAGTGCGCTTGGTCAATTGAGCCCGGTCCGAAGATCATCGCGGGAATCCCGATTTGACCGAACTTGCTGGCGTCGCTGCAGAAAGGCACCCCGATTGGGTCTGGATCGAGATCCAGTCCTTTCAACACCGATTGCATCGCGATCACAGGCGGTGACTTGGTTTCGGTTTCGAGTGGAACATCGGTTAGCAGTGGCGGGTGAATCACCGCTTCTGCTTGACCGAGGTTCAATGATTCGATCAACTTATGGTAGTGCTGGAGCACGTCATCCGGCGTTTCTCCTGGCAGTAGTCGCCGGTCGACTTCGATTTCACATTTAGCCGGTACCAGGTTGATTTGGACTCCGCCACGAATGACGCCAATGTTGCAGGTTGGTGGACCCAGCAACGGATGTTTATGAACGTTAAGCTGCCGGTGGTCAACTTCGATGGCGGCGATAACTCGTCCCATTGCTTCAATGGAATTGATGCCCAAATGTGGTTTTGCTGAGTGGGCGGAGCGTCCGAGTGTCTCCACTTTGAAACGCACCAGTCCTTT
The DNA here is from genome assembly GCA_029245125.1 of Rubripirellula sp. Taxonomy (GTDB): domain Bacteria; phylum Planctomycetota; class Planctomycetia; order Pirellulales; family Pirellulaceae; genus Rubripirellula. Next base: position 6,443 of record JAQWPZ010000094.1, on the reverse strand, counting down.
GCTGGCGGTGACCAGTCGCAACTCGGTCGGCTCAGCAACGACTGCGGCATCCGCTTTTAGCGTGCTGCACAGTTTTACGACGCCTCGGTAAGAAAATTCTTCATCGACCGTGGCAGCTAACCAGATATCCCATGGTGGCGGGGAGGTTTGACGTTTCAGTTGCACCATCGCATGCATCATTGCCGCCAAGCCGGCCTTGGTATCACAGGCACCACGACCGTGCATTCGACCATTGCGAATCGTCGGCTCAAATGGGGCAATTGTCATTCCCGCCGTGGATACGGTATCCATGTGGGCTTCCAGCACGATGCGGCGATTGGAGTCTCTTCCCGGAAGTTTCGCGATGATATTTTCGCGAGGCGGTAAAACTGCCTGACGAACGGTTTCGATTCCCTGATCACGGAAAAAAGACTCGACGTATTCGCCAACCGCTGCCTCGGTGGTGCCCTCACCGTAATTCGGATTTACGCTGGGTATCCGAATCAGATCGGCTAGGGTTTCAAGGACGGACATCGGCTAGCCTTGGTAGCAGAGCATGAAAGTCCAGCAGGCATCGGCCATTTCTGGCTGGGATTCAACTTGGTGCACGCGTATCGCTGTATCGCGGCTGGTCCTGGTGCATGGACCAGACGCGAAAGGATTGTTCCTGCTAGCCCGTTATGAAGCGGGCTGAACCTGCGTGTGACGATCGAGTTGAATCGCCCTCGCCCGATTAGGCGGCTTTCAGCTCGCGGGTGTGTTGTGCGAACGCAATCCAGTTTGTGACTTCTGCCAAGTCTGGAAGCTTGCCACCGCGGATGATCCGAGCTCCTTGAGAACTGTGACTGATTGGATCGATGATCGCGAACAATTCCTCCGCATCGGCGGCTGCCAGGTCTTCGGTGGTCGTGATTTCCGCGGCAACCAACAATTGGGCGTCATGTCCCCGAAGCATGGGAGTGCAACAAACCAAGGTGGCTTGTTGCTGCCATTGAACGACCGTTTCAGCGTCAACACGGCGATGATTCAATTCCTCGGCGACAAGATCTGGGTCTGCTTCCAGCAGATCGTTGACCGTGTCGACCCCGATCACGCTGAGTCGTTCGGCCATTCTCGCACCGATTGCCGGCGCGGCTTCGACAGGGCTGTCCCGATCGAGGTAGAACTTCCAGGAGGACTGGCTGTTTTGATTTTCGTATTGGACCACGTCGCGGGCGGCGTCGCGATGTTCGTGGCGATCGCCTCGAGAAAATCTTTGTGGTTCAGTGTCGATGACACGTCGTTGTCTTCGGCGATGCCTCTCACCTCGTTCATCAACTCGTTCACGATTCTCTGCACCACGAGATCGACGGGCATCCGCACGCCTGCTTCGGTTGGGCGAGGTTGTCGTGCGTGATCGTTGGCGGTCGGCATCACGACTTCGTCGGGCTTTGACGAATCGCGTTTCCCCGGACGATGTCTGCTGAGTGGTGTCGGTTTCGCCTCGTCGCACGACTTCACCGGGGAGTGTGACCGCTTCCTCGACACCGCTGTTGGCAGTCGCGATCCAAGTGGTGATGCGTGCCAATTCCTGACTGCTACCACTGCGGAGAATCTGTTGTCCTTGCTCCGTTGCCAAGAACAACTCGACATCATGCAGCAGGTCGGTCGGATGAATCGAAGCTAGCTGGGCGGGTGTGGTGATCCCACAACCGACCAAGATGCGTGCATCAAAATTCCGGAGTTGGGGAACGCGGCAGCACAAACGTGATTCTGCTTGCCACCGTCGCACCGTGCCCGCATCAACTGTGGCAAAACCCAACGCATCGGATAACCGATTTGCGTCTTGCTGCATCAAGTGGGTGATATGGGTCACATTCAAGCCACGCAATCGGGCCGCTGCAACCGCATCGATCGATGGTGCTTGATCAATGGGGCTGTCAATCGATAACAGGAAAGGAGATTCCGGTTTCTTAATCGCTGGACTCATGTCACGTTTGCCGGTGCCGCAGTGGCTGCACGCGTTGGACTGAAGCGACTTTTGATCTGACTTGGCAGAATCAAGCGTGGTGTATTGATCGGCGTAATAATACCCATCGCGATAAACGGCATGCTCCGGCACTCGAGCAGTCGCTTCATAAGACACTTCTTCGGACCGGACCGACTTGGGTTCGGCAGCTAGGTGGCTGAATTCAACATCGCGTACAGCCGTGTTGTTGACATAGGCCGCGTTGACATAGGCCGCGCTGGCATGGGACGCGTTGGCATGGTGACTGTTGAGATTGGATGATGCCAAGTCAAAGTCATGATTGATTTGATCGACACTGCTCGATCTTGGATAAACTGTCGAGGCGAAGGGATCTAAATCTTGTTGGCCTCTGACATGCGGATGGGGGCCAGCATACGACTCAATTTCGTAGTGGGGACGCCAAAGCGGTTGATGCCCATGCACGATGTGCTGTGCGTGAATGTCGAATTGCCTTGCTCCGGTGCGAGCTAATTCCAGCATCAGTTGCCGATCGCTGGTCAAAACAACCACTTGGTGACCAGCGGTTGCGTAATCACGCAAGGCGGCAACTAACGGATGGTTGTACCGATATTCTTCTCCCGTTTGGCAATATGCCGCGACGTCCGCGGGTTCCAGTTGACGCTGGGTTTGCCACATTTCGCGTTGTGTTTCCACGACCAGTGGAACGCGACGTCCAATGCGTGCCAACAGTTGACCGGCCGCCATGCGGATTGCGAGTGCTGCGATGGCACGATCGGGTGAGGTGTATTCGGCTTCCGGACGCTCGTTGATCCGCACCGAGACACCTTGCCGATGCTGCCGGTTGCCCCGCATTGATTCTCGAACGGTCCAGTCAATCCGCTTTAAGCGGCCACCCGAAAGTCTCGTGAGCCATTGGCTGGCGAAGGATGCCAGCGGCGAAGTTGGGGTGATTGCAACAGTGTGCTGTCCCAATTGATGCCGGAGTTTGTTTCGCCGACCGACCAACCAATCGCGGCGCGACAACGTGGTCAATTTTTCTTCGATCCGCCGTCTTTCGGCCAACAATGAATCACGGTCGATTACGGTAGGCTGGTAATGCCGGGGACGCCGGTCCTCGGTCCAGCGCATCGAATGACGAACGTCCGCCGCTTTTTCAAGGCAAGCGTCTAAGTCAGCGGTCAGGTTTCTTAGGTCCTGGCGCGATCGTTCCAATTGCTGTTGGAGATCGTGCGTCGCGCCGGAAACCGCCCTTCGCGACTCGAATTGCGTTTCCAGATCGGTGATCCAACCACGCAATTCCGTTTGTCGGCTTCGCAGCTGTCGAGCACGTGCTTGCAGTTCATTACCACGCCGCCGCAATTGATCGAAGGTGGCCGAACCATGATGCGGATGCAGGACCCGATCGGTTTCATGCCATCGTGATAATTGTGAATTCAGCGAGTCGCGTCGCTGCACAAGTGTTGGGTGATCGTCATGGATTTCACCGATGCGGGTGAGCTCGGCATCGATGCTGGACAATTCCGCTCGGACCTGCTCGCGGTGATCGACTGTTGTTGGATCGTCGTTGGGGGGTGCCATCGATAAGTCACGATAGGTTTCGCGCTGGTCTAAGCCTTGGCTCAAACAGGACGCAACGATCTTTGCGGCATTACTGACCGAGGTGTCAGTAATCACGCCATCGACGATCGATTCCGGCAACGCAAGCGTATCTTGGCTATGCTGCCTGACTTGATCCGAGGCAATTGAATCGAGCCAAGAGGATTGATTCGAATGGTAAGGCAGATCAGCTGCTCCCCGCGGTTCAAACTGAACGCGTTGACGTCCTTGACGCGTGCCATCCTGTTCACGATGGCAATGAACCAAGCCGGTGCCTGTAGCCCACACGACTCGACCAGTCGATGAACTGAGCATACCGGTTGGATATTCTCGCTCCACTAAAGTGTCTCGAATGAATCGAGCGATCGCCGTTTTACCGGACCCGATTGGTGCGAAGACGACGTTTAGTTGTTCGCCAAGTGGGCCCAGTTCAACGCGGTTGAGGGGTCCATGTTCGTCGATGTCGATACGATCCAACAGCATAATTTGGCTCCTCCGTGGCCAAGGGACGGCATAACTTCCATCCGAAATCCTTCCGTGGGTCTTCGGCACCTGTGTGCGCGAAGACCACTGGACTTTAGCGAATTGGGGTGTTTCACGGAAAGATCGAAATTGCTGGGCAGCGAAATCCTGTCGTTTTCAGAGCCTCGGGATTGTGATTCGGTCGAGAATGGGCGGGCGGGGACGGCAGGAACAGGTGGGATAGGGGCCAAAAACGGCATCGGATTCAGTGACGATATTTCCCAGATGTAGCGAGCGGTTAGCGGTGGACCTCGTTTTTTTCACACCTCCAGACGATCCGTTGCTAGCAAGAATGAAGTGAACTGGTCTTTTCGGCGATGGATTGGCTTTGTTACATGCCAAGCATATTGCCCCTCTGCCGCAATCCACCCCAGGAGTCGGGATGTCGATTCAGCCATCACGCCAATCATATTTTTCGCTCGGTCGGCGTTCACAAGCTCTATTGTTGTGCACCCTCGCAATCCTGTTGTCTGGTTGCCAAGACGGGCCGATGTATGCCTTGAAAGTGGCCAACCCCTATTACTCGTGGAGGGAGTGGAGGGAGGATGAAAAGATCGGGGTCACCGACCACGAGCGTCGCAAGCAACTCACGGTGTTAGCCGAAACGGCTGGCGAACTCTCCCCAGAGAAACAGGAATTCTGGGCACAGCAATTGGACAAGCTGATCGAAACCGACCAGAGTCCCGAGATGCGTCGATTGGCCGTTCGCGCCGCCAGTCGGATGGAGGTTCCTTCCGCGATGGCGATGATTGAGCGAGGCTTGGATGATGGAAGCTTGAAGGTTCGAATGGAAGCTTGCCAAGCTTTGGGACGACGTCCGGGAGACGACGCAACACGGATGTTAGTCGCCACCATCGGAACGGATACGGATCTCGATGTTAAACATGCGGCGATGGAAGCATTGGCCCAGCACGACAGTCCCATTTCCCGCGACGCATTGCAAATTGCCTTGGCAGATCGCAATCCGGCAACGCGTAGTTTGGCAATGGAATCATTGCGGGATGTGACCGGCCAGAACTATGGTGATGATCCGCAAGTGTGGATCGCGGCGCTCAATGGGGAGCCCACCGAAGAGGTCACGCCTCGTTTGGCTGAGCGACTTCGCGACATTTTCTAGCCCGCGATTGAAGCGATCAGCGGTTTCGCCTGCAGACTCCGTGCTGATTTTGAAACCAACGAAACCGAGGTTGCTGCAAACACAGTTTGCTCACCAGAGTGTCTCGGCAACGGATTCGATTTTCGTCCAGGCGTTTGATGGAGTCTCGCGGCGGCTGAATCTTCTGGGTTAGGCCGCTTCGCTTTTGACCGCAGAAGTGCCGAGACCGTTGCGGTAACGATTCCATGTATTGCGAAGTGCCGCGGTAATGGGTTGTTCGATGCGGTTCGTGATCAGAATTGATAACGCAAAGGCGAACACGATTCCGATTCCGAAGCATAGCTGTGGCGGCAATCCTGCTTGATCAAATCGATAAATCAATGCACAGCCAAGATTGTTGTGGCACAGGTACAACGCGTAGCTGATGGTGCTCACGTAGATCAATGGCTTGAACCGCAGTAGCGGCACCCTGCCGTAAGCACAGGCAGTGACTAGGCCGATGATCAAGGCGGTTGCCAGTGGATTGTGCTTGCCGTGATCAATGGTATGAAAGATACCTGCCGCAACCAGTACGCCGAGGATGTTCTGCCATTGGCGACCCGTTTTGGTTTTGATCATGTACAGCATGAAACCAATTGCAAATAACGGAATGTAGTCCAGCAGCATGAGGTGGCGAACTGCCATCGCGAAGGGAAACCAAGCAGCTTCCCCGTGAGTTGATTGCATCCCGTCGAGTGTTGGGCAGATGCAAAGGGACATCACCAGCAGTGTTCCCCAGCCGAGGAAGTATCGTTTGAGCCCGCCGAATTGGAACAAGCACACCAACGTGGTGTAGAACGTCATTTCAATCTGCAGCGTCCACATGACTGGATCGAGACACTCGTAGCCGAACACGTGTGGCATCAACGTCATGTTGGCCAGGAATCGTGCCGTGCTGACATTTTCCTGCATCGGAGCGAGTGAAAGAATCCACAGGTTGGCTACGATGACCATCAGGAAGATGGGAACAATTCGTATCAGCCGAGCGGCGACAAAATCAACCGGCTTGCCACGCCGCATCAGTGACATGCTGTTCACGTAGCCGCTCAGAATGAAAAACATCTCGACACCATAGGCGCCAAACGGCCATTCGAATCCAAGTGGTGAGGAGTAGCCATATTTCACGGAATAAACATGTGTGAAATGGAATAGCACCAAGTTGATCGCGGCCAACGCCCGCAACGCATCCAATTCAAGGATACGGCGATGGGGAGCTAACGCGAGTTGGCTTGCGTCATTATT
>JAQWPZ010000083.1 GCA_029245125.1 Rubripirellula sp. | reverse complement strand
TGTTGTCCGGGTTGTTGTCCGGGTTGCTGTCCGGGTTGCTGTCCGGGTTGCTGTCCGGGTTGCTGTCCGGGTTGCTGTCCGGGTTGATTTTCTTGAAGTTCGTTTTGGAGGTCGCGGTCGAGTTGTTCCAGTTCACTGAGAGCCCGCTCGAGTGCCCGGGTTTCATCGCCAAGCACTGTGCTGGCCGCGTCCTCGAGTTCCTGGCGTAACTGATCGAGACCCTCGGACGCTTCTCTTTCCACTTCGCGAGCTTCAGGATCAAACCCACGCCGCACTAACTCTGCCGTGTCATTCAATTGACGATCGGTTTGTCGCTGTTGGGTCCGCCTGAAACTGTCGTAAAGTTTTTGTGCAAGGAGTGGCTCAGCCGCTTCTGACTGCTCGACAGTTTCTTGCATCTGTTCGAGGAGTTCTCCGAGTCTTTCTCGCTGTTGCTGCAGGTTTTCTTCCAGCTCTTCGCGGTCATTTTCTGCTCTCAACCCCGCTTGCTCGGGTTGATCTGTCTCTTTCAATTGGTCAGCTAATTCCTCTTGTCGTTCGTCAATTTGTTGGGCTTCTCTTCGCATATCGCGGACCGCTTCGTTGAATTGCCCCGCCGCCCGTTGTCGGAATTCATCCCTCATTTCTTCGAATTCGCGTTCTGCTCGACGTCCCGCCGTCAAAGCCTCGGACGCGTCGTTTTGTTCTAAAGCGTCGCTGGCTTTGCGAACATTTTCGCGTGTTTCCTCGAGCTGTTCGCTGGCTTCGGACATCTGTTCTTCGTTTTCGGGAGACTGCATCCGCTCAGCTAGCTCGTCAACTTCCCGGAGTAGATCTTGTTGCTGCTCTCGTAATCGCTTGAGTTGGCGTTCGATTTCCTCTCGCTCCTCTTCGGTTTCCGCCTGTTCCAGGGCGGACTGAAGCTGAGCGAGTTCTTCATTGAGATCTTCTTGTCGGCGGGCGAGATCGCGAAGACGATTTAGTACTTGCCGCACTTCCCTTTCCTGTTGTTCTTGCTCTGACTGTTCTTGGGCCTGCTGCTGGGTCTCGTAACGATTTTCCTCCTGATCCAATTCAAGTTCGTCAATTTGCTGCTGTCGCTGTTGTTGCGACTGACTTTGCTGTTGGCTCTGTTGCTGTTGCTGCTGCTGTTGCATCACTTGATACTCACGGGCACGCAGTTTCAACAGTCCCGCGTAAGCCGCCTGTTCGGCCGACATGGCAGCACGCAGTGATTGCGTATCTTGTTCGGTCTCAGCGGAGGCAAGGTTTGAAAGCGCCCTCAGCATTTGATCGCGGACATTATCGACGAAGGCGACCGAGCGGTCGTCTTCGACCTCTGCTGCCAATTCTTCCAACTGCCCGAGAGCCGTCGCCTGGGACTCGTCGATCAAGCCGACATCGTCAAGGAACGTTTCGGTAGTGTTGCCCGGTCGCTGGTCGCGGATCACTCGCCAAGTGGCGTTGATGATTTCCTTTTGGAGTTCGGCCAATTCTTGGGCCTGCTGCCCATTTTGGCCACCTTGTTGATCTTGTTGTTGCTGCTGTTGTTGTTGACCACCAGGTGGCTGTTCGCCTTCGCGGAAAATTTCATCGAAAGGACGAACCTCAGCGAAAAACATGTCACTTTCGGTCCTGCGGATCTGCCCGTCTGGTCCGTAGTCCTCTGCCCAAAAGTGGTAGACGAAAAGTTGATCGGGTTCTGCTTCTAGAGTTTCAAATTCGATCAAGTGCTCAACATTCGCATCAGCACCTCGAGGCAGGCTTTCAGCGAGCAGAATGTCTTGCGGTGCGTTGGCTTCGAAGGTGTAGGATAAACCGAGTTTCGCGACCCCAAAATCGTCCCGCACAGTCGCGCCCAGCGGGAGCTCTTCTAAAGGAGAAACCGTGACATCGCCGCCAATCGTCAATTTTAGATTGGGTGGCTGGTTGGGTAGCATCCGCGCGATAAGCTCGGGTGGGTAACTGTTTTTGCGTCCGGCAGCATCGACCAATTCCAGTTTCAGTCGCAAGGTTTGATCAAGGTTCAATGTTGCGGACATAAAACCCGGTTCGGATCCCTCGGCTTTCAGTGGGATTCGTGTTCCGTCTTTGGCGACAAGTTCAGCCGATTCCACCGCTTTGTTTAGGTAGCAGAGCCATTTCACCTCGGTTCCTTCGACTGCCGAAACCCGAACCGTGTCTTCAACTAACTTTTCGGATAGTTGCGTGTAATCCGGATATTTCAAATTTGCATCGCTGCGGACGAGTGTTGGAAATTCAAAGACCGATATATCGAACGCGTCACTTTCCCAGTCCTTTGATTCAATTCGGTACTCGGTCGATTGGTTGACAGCAGGCAGGAAAGCGCCCAGGACGGGATCGCTTAGATTTTGCGTCATCGGGTAACGGCGTTCCGAGCCGTCTTTGGCCACACAAACAAGTTCCGCCTTTTCGGGCAACCAACCTGTGAAGCGAGCGGTTACTACCAGACTAGTGCCTCGTTCGATTTCCACGTCGCCCGGTAATATTTGTACGTCTGTCGAGACCTCGCCCTGTGAAGCGATCGCTGGTTCAGGAGTCTTTTCAGACACGGTGAGCATCAACAGGACCAGGTACAACGCGGCGAACGCGCCTAAACCAAACAGTCGACTGATCGCGAGTTGCCCGGTGGAAACCGCGTCTGTCCAGCGGTGTCGCTTCGAATGCTCCTTCGCTTCGCCAATGACTCGATGCTGCAGGTATCCGAGGTCTTCTCCGCGTTGGCTGAGTGCTGTCAGCAAGCGGCCGTCCAAGGTTGGGAAGCGGCTCTCGATTTGCTGGGCAATCGCTCGCGGATTTCGGAAACTTAATCGGCAGGCAAGAAAGGAGATTGCGGCGGAACCGGCAGCAATCCCAAACAGCACAAACGCCAGCAGCTTTCCATCGACTTGCCCGGCGTCAACTTGTTCTTTCATCAACCAGCCGGCAAGAGCAGTGACCAACGCGATTACTAACAACGTCCGCCAGAAACGAATCCGCTGCATTTTTTTCATTACCGGGCGAATCTGATCCAACAATCCTTGGTTCATCTTCCACTACTCGAATATTTCCTGGCCAACTCATACCGCCATGTCGTTCGCAGATCTGTCATGCCACACCGCCCTGAGCAACTTGGCCTGTTCCACGTCGGGTCCAGAGCATGCCAAGCAAGGTTTCAAGACCAAGCAACATCAATGCAGCTACGAGTAACCATTGCCACAGTCTTTGTTCGCTCTCGAGTTCGCGATCACGCAACTGACGCTGATTTTCGAGTGCATCTTCCGTGGTCAAGTTGTCGCCAAGGACAACGCCAAATCGCTCCAATTGGTCGTCGCTTAGGGGAGAGGTCGCGCTCTCCGATTCGGCAACATTCACAGCAAATTTGCGGCTCTTTCCGTCTTCAATGAACTGGTAGATCCCCGGCTGATCAACGGATTGCGAATCGGAGACCGATTTAAAAGCAATGCGAGTTTCGGCGGGTGTGGTGATGGTCGCGGTTGCGGAGGGTTTGAAATCGAGGGGTTGCCCAATCGCATAACGATTCGACACGGAACCACTGCCGTTGGCCTCGAAAAGGCTGAACGCGAATGGAATGAATTTGGTCGACATCGCCAGTTGGCTCGCGGAAGGTTGCCAGCCGGTTGCCATCAGCATGACGCTGCCCTCATCAAGCGAATATTCCAACAGCGCCGGATCACCATCATCAAAGTTGGCGACCACCTGCCATGGTTCATTTACGTTGCCGATCGCACGATGATTCCAAAACCGAATTTTGGTAAAGTCATTGAATTTCGGGTCTGCCATCGGAGCGAACACAGGATGCTTGAAATCGATTCGTGAGAACATCACGTAATCACGGACGGTCGCTTCGGTCACTTGGAGTTTTGAATCGGTAATTTGATTGATAGTTTGCGTCAGCGAATCAATCTGTGTCTGTTCGCCGTTCAGGACTGCAAGCACCCGTCCGCCTTGCTGAACGTAGCGAGTCAGTTTTTCGGTCAGATCGCCTTGAACGCCTTGGTTCAACACAATCAGGCGAACCTTCTTTGCATCTGGGACCGCAGTAACAGCGGTTGGATCGACCTGCTGGACCGACACGTTTCGATAGGCGTTGTTAAGCGGCACGCGTTGCAGGTAATACAGCAGGCTATCACGCGGATCCTCCACCTTTTGTCCGAGCATCCACAAATCAAGTTCTTCCGCTTCTGGACTTACCAGATAGTGGCGGTTGTCGAACGAGTGTCGGTCACCATCTAGTACAAGGGCAGTAGCACTCGGTGGCGGTTGCGGCATGCGGATGATGCGTGTTTGGCCGGGTGGCACTTGCACGGGAAATTCTACCGAGCTGGTGTCGCTTTGCGGTGCTCCTTGCCAACGCAGGCTAAACTGACTGTCGGTCGCGTCCTCGGAGTTTGTGACTCGGATTCGGACACGATCAGCGGTCAGTTCGGCATCGGGGTTTTGCTGTAAAACGGTTGCCGAGGCATTGGTTCGGTCACTCGCAACGACTTGGCGAACGTCCAAGCGTAATTCCTTCGGCCATGCGTAGACTTGCAAACTCTCCAGTTCGCTACCTGTCTGCATGTCACTGATAAGAATCATCTGCGCGGGTTGGGTCGTCACTGTGGTTGAAACCGCGTCACGGCCTTCAGCTGGTCTACCGTCGGCAGCATCGTCACGATTCTCGACCTCGTAGCTGACCGCCATATCTCCGGCAAAGCTGAGTGCCAAGCCGGTTTCGCTGCCGCGCCAGGAAGGGGTGAGGTCGGAAACAAGCGATTTCGCGGTCGTTTTGAGTTGCTCGGGTGATAATTCGGCGCCGCGTTCGAAGCTGAGTTGCGTACGAGGTGAATCATCGAAGCTAACGATCGCTAATTGATCGGCAGGTTGTAGGTCGTCGATGACGGCGTTTGCCGCGTCGATTGCTTGTTGCCAAAGTCCATCACGCTGCATGCTGGCGCTTGTGTCGATTACCATCATCATCCGCTTGCCGGGTAACTCGGTGTCACTCAGCGAAACGTTCCGAAGGAAAGGCCTGCTGAACGCCAACGCGAGCAAGGTTAAGGCGAGCGCACGAAGTAACAGCAGAAGCCAATTGTCCAGGCGACTGCGGCGTGTCAGTCTTGGTGGTGTCGGCCGCAAGAACATCAGCGAACTAAATTCGATTTGTCCTTTCGGTTGTCGCCGGATCATATGAAACAGGATGGGCAAACCGACAGCTAGGGCACCCAAGAAATAGAGCGGAGCAAGTAGGCTCATCGAGTTCCTCCTCCGGATGCACCGGTTCGACTGCTACTCGCCAACATGCCGGCTCGTGCGGTGCCGGCATTGCGATTTCGCTGGCTGCTAACCAGATGAAACAAGCCCTCTTCCAGAGGCTCGTCCGTGCGGATGTCATACAGCTCGACACCGAGTGAATCGCAAATCGTTTGCAGCGATTGGCGGTGTTCCTCGAACGCTGTCTGGTAGGATTCGGTGGCCGCATCTGGGTCTAGATAGATTTCGCGGCCCGATTCCATGTCGACGACCATGCTGGGCGAATCGAGCTGGAACGCCAATTCGCGTGGATCGAGGGTTCGAAGAATCATGACCTCGTGACCGCGCGATCTGAGGTATGCAAGATTCGTTCGGAGTGTGTCGACTGGAGCCAGCAGATCGGACACTAACACGATCAAGCCACGCCGTCGGACTAACGCGGCGATTTGCGTCAATGGCTTGTTCAAGTCGGTCCCAGTGCCAGCGACCGGTCTGGAGAGCGAAATCATCAGTTGACGAAGATGACCTTCCCGTTGTCGGGCGCTGATGAATTCACCGATCGATTCATCAAATGTCATCAACCCGACGCTGTCTCGCTGTAGCGTTAGGTAGTAGGCCAAAGTGGCGACAAGCGTTCGAGCATATTGAATTTTGGTGTAGTCCAAAGAACCAAAGCCCATCGACTTACTTTGATCCAACACCAAGTAGCAACGTCGATTGGTTTCGTCTTCGAATTTTTTGATGTAGTAACGGTCGCTTCGCGCAAACACTTTCCAATCCAGGCCACGAAGATCGTCACCGACGGTGTAAGGGCGATACTCGCTGAATTCAACCGAAAACCCATGAAATGGGCTACGGTGCAAGCCGTTATAGAACCCCTCCACAACTGCCTTGGCGCGGAGCGGCAGACTCTTGATCCGCATGACAGCAAGCGGATCGATTGACAATTCGGTCCCAGCGTTTAATCCTGCCGCTGAGTTGCTGGCTGCATCGGCCATGAGATTCCCCCGGTTCCGATCAAGTTGCAGCCGTCGGAACGCTTGTCAGCAGTCGATCGATAACATCTTCGATCGTCACACCTTCAGCTTCAGCTTTGTAACTTAGCAACACCCGATGACGGAGCGTGGGGTGGGCGAGCACCTTAACATCATCAATGGTGACGTGAGCGCGTCCGGCCAGCAGTGCTCTCGCCTTCGCGCCAAGCACAAGGGTTTGGGCAGCACGTGTTCCTGCGCCCCAACTGACCCATTCGTTTACAAAATCAGGTGCACCGTCACGGCCTGGGCGGGTGGCTGCTGCCAAGCGAACCGCGTAGGCGCCGATCTCTTCGGCAACGGGTACTTTTCTCACGGCCTGGTGAAACCTGTTCACATCCTCACCACTGAAAAGTGGTTCAATGGTTTCAGGCTTGACGGAGGTCGTTTGCATCACCACCGCCAGTTCATCCTCTGGTGGCAGGTAGTCGATCAGAACGTTGAACATGAATCGGTCAAGCTGGGCCTCGGGCAGTGGGTAAGTGCCCTCCATCTCGATCGGGTTTTGGGTTGCCAGAACAAAGAATGGTTCTTCGAGTTTGTAGACGCTGCCAGCGGCGGTCACTTGATGCTCTTGCATCGCCTCGAGGAGAGCTGCCTGGGTCTTGGGTGGCGTTCGGTTGATTTCATCGGCGAGAATGACGTTGGCGAAGATAGGCCCTTTGACGAACCGGAGCTCGCGTCGGCCGTCTGATTCTTGCTCCAAAATCTCCGTACCGGTGATGTCAGCTGGCATCAGATCGGGGGTGAATTGGATCCGGTGGAATTGCAGATGAAATATTTTAGCGACGCTACTGACTAGCAGTGTCTTCGCCAGTCCTGGTGCCCCGGTGATCAAGCAGTGACCACCCGCGAACAGACAAATCAGCAATTGCTCGATGACGTCATGCTGGCCAACGATGACTTTCGACAATTCGGCATTGATTCTGTCGCGTCCTTCTCGAATCTGCTCGACGAGGCGAGCTTCCTCTTCAACCGACATCGCTTCTGTAGACATTGACAATCCGTGATGGGTACCAAAGTGGGCCTTCTCTATGAACCACCAATATAGCGGGGAGTCTCGGCAAAAGTGAGCAAGTTAGGGCATCCCGCAGGGAGTTCGGTTGTTTGCCCGAGTATCGCAGATTTTCAGCCCATTCGCATTCGTTAGGCAAACCCCTCGCCATATTCACTCAGATCAACTCGATCTCCCTGAGCCGCAAACCGCGTCCACCTCTCACAGGAAGAGATTAAACGCCAGTTGGTGGATGGGGGGAGTGGCCATCACTCCGCGATTACGAGGTTCTCGGGCATTCGCCGTCAGTAGTGTAGAAGCTGGCAAACCTATTTTGCTCGTTCAAGGGATTCGAGCGGCACGTAGTAGCGGAGATACCTACCACCGTCACTGAATCGCTCGCCTTTGCGATTGGGAACAAGGACAGTCGCTCGGCGAGTGATTCGATTGACACGGCCTCTCAATTTCTCGCCGTCGCGCCGAAAGTAGACGTAATCGCCCACTCGGATGTTGAATTTACGTAGAGCTCGTTCGCGTTGCGTGATCAATCCATGGCGGTAATCGGTATGCCCAAAATAGCGGTTGGCAATCGATTGGAATCTTGCTTCGCTGCAGTTACCGTCATTCCAGATCAGCATTTCGATCAAATGCACAAATTCATGTTCGGCAACACGCTGCATCGCTTCAAGTCGATCCCCACAAATGCGACCGGTGACCTCGACGGGCTGCCCAGGTTCTTCGAAGGTTTGAAACAACAGCGTGGATGAAATCACCAGTTCAAACTGACGGCGGCCTTCGTAGTTTCCTTGCGGATATTGGGTAACTAATTTTCCGGCGACTCGGGTCATGCGTGATGAGATAGAAAAGGTGAGTCCTTCTGCCTGGGCTGTCGGCAGGATTTTCCCCCCGAAAAACCGTTCATCGTACAGGCGGATCATTCGAACGAGATCGTCCCGTGCGATTCGCGTAAAATTCGGCCCGTCCATTGTTCGACTAAGGCTGAGCGTCTGCTGGTAAATCTCTCGCTGCCACTGCTCGACCTGGTCGGAGGGATAGCTCTGCAACGCGACCTCACCCGCTAATTGGCTTATTCTGTTTTGGTCGCGAGGCCGAATTTTTGAGCGTTTCAACAGGGTTGCCATGATCTTCCTTGTTGGCGTTTGGTCTGCTTCAAGCTGGGCAAGATCAGACGAATCCGGCCGCACGCTAAATCGGGCTTGTGAAAACAGGGGGGCACCAGTTTCGAGCCGAGGTCGAACAAGCAGCCTGGCGATCTATTTGCACCGAAGCCGTTGTCGTGATCTCGCCGAAACACATCATAACGCATCAGAGGCGAAATCGCAGATAGCACCTTGGGTGCTGAAGGGTGCCCCAGAGTCAGCCCGCCATTTTTGTCCGCGACGTCATACGGTTAAAACGCGATCGCGGCTTTGATGCATCCTTCTTCCCGGTTCGCAAAGACCCGATAGGCTTCTTTTCCTTGATCGATCGAAAAGCGGTGGGTGAATACCCATGACAAATCGATTGGTTGCTCGGCTAATCGCATCGGCAACCGATCCATGTATGCTCGAGCGGGGCATCGGCCGGTTCGGTAGGTCAGGTTTTTGTCGTAGGCTTCGGCCGGCGAAAACGAAAAGTGGGGTGTGCAATGACACCCGATGACCGATAGCGTTCCACCTGGGCGGACCAAGTCATAAGCGGTTCGTTGGGCCGCTGGCAGACCAACTAATTCGATGACGGCATCGGCACCCCTTTGGTTGGTGCTTGCGAATACCGCTTCTAGAGCTTGTTTTTGATCCGCGAATGCCGTCGCGCCTAAATTTTTCGCCTGATGACGTCGGGCGGAGTCTGGATCAATCGCGATCAGATTCGTCACTCCCGCACTGATTGCTGCGACGATCGCCAATAGTCCGACGGTGCCACAACCCACGACGGCAATCGTTTGGTCGGGGCCGGCGTTCGCCATCTCCGAGGCGAAAAAACCGGTGCTTAAATTGTCACCTAACAAAAGTGCAACCTCGTCTGAGATTCCATCCGGCACTTTGACCAGGGTACCGTCCGCCATCGGTACGCGGACACTCTCAGCTTGACCACCGTGCAGACCGCGACCGTTCTCTCGCCAACCGAATAGTTGCCCTGCTCGGCAGCGTGATGTCAGCCCTTGCCGACAGTCTTCGCAACGCCCGCAGTTTGTTGAGAAAGGTGCACATACGCGGTCACCGATAGCCAATCCTTCGACTTCGCTCCCCACTGATATCACTTCACCAACAAATTCATGGCCCATCACTGTGCCTGATTCGATACCGACCTCGCGTCCGAAGAAGGGATGTAAGTCGCTGCCACAAAGACCGGCCAACGCAACCCGAACGATCGCATCGGAATCAGACTCGAGTTGCGGGTCTGGCATAACGTCGATACGTACCTGCCCGACTTTGTCAAAACAAACCGCTTTCACCTGATCGACCTTTTAAAGCAGGGCTTCCCTGAAGCGGGGCATTACCTCACGATTCGCGGACACAATGGCGA
The DNA here is from genome assembly GCA_029245125.1 of Rubripirellula sp. Lineage (GTDB taxonomy): Bacteria > Planctomycetota > Planctomycetia > Pirellulales > Pirellulaceae > Rubripirellula. The sequence continues at coordinate 1,288 of JAQWPZ010000083.1, read as the reverse complement.
AACGCTTCGTTCAATTGATTGGTAATCTTACCTGGCTTTCCGTTTCCGATCACTCGATCGTCAAGTTTCACCGCGGCAATCACCTCGGCCGCACTGCCGGTCAAAAAACACTCATCGGCTGAAAAAATATCGTGACGGCTTAAAGAGCGTTCCACCGTTTCGATACCAGCTTGTTGTGCGAGTTCGAGCACGACATTTCGGGTGATCCCTTCCAAGATCCCTGCATCAACCGGCGGAGTGATGAGTTTTCCCTGCTTGACGATAAAAATGTTATCGCCGGTGCACTCAGCAACTTCACCTTTGTGATTCAGCATCAGGGTTTCGAGACATCCAGCTTTCAAACCTTCCATCTTCGCCAAGATGTTATTCAGGTAGTTCAGCGACTTGATTCGGGGATTAAGTGCCGCAGGATGATTGCGAATCGTGGATGCGGTCACCAACTCCAGCCCGTTTTCATAAAGCTCAGCAGGGTACAGTTTGATCCGATCGGCAATGATGATCACTTGTGGGTCGCTGCACTTGTGAGGGTCCAAGCCGAGCGGGCCAGCACCGCGGGTCACGACCAAGCGAATGTAGCCGTCTTCGATTTCGTTGCGGGCGACACAATCGTTGACGTCGGTCGTCAGTTGTTCAATGGTGGTGGGAATATACAAGCCAATCGAGATTGCCGATTCCCACAAGCGAACCAAGTGCTCCTGTAGACGGAAGACTTTGCCGCCGTAACTCCTCAATCCCTCAAAGACGCCATCGCCATAGAGCAGGCCGTGGTCGTAGACGCTGACCTTGGCGTCTTCCTTCGCGAAATATTTGCCGTTGATGTAGATCTGCTGGGACATAGCGTGTCAGAGTTCATGTGCGTGAAGGTAACGGATAAAGATTCAACAACATCAATCGACATCGGCTGCCGAGACAGCCGAGATAACATCCGCGTCGAAGTAATTGATTGACATGCCGGCATCCACCACGATCGATTGAGCCGTGATACCGCTGCTGCGGGGACTCAATAAAAACGCGGCAGTCGAAGCGACTTCATCGGTTTGCACCGCGCGATGCCGGGGGATCACTTTTTCGGCATAGAGATACGAATCAACGTAGCCGGGAATCCCCGCCGACGCACTTGTTTTTAGCAGACCCGCTGAGACTGAATTGAATCGAACCGCACTAAATCGACTGAAGGATTTGGTCAAAAATGCGAGTGAAGACTCGAGTGCCGCTTTGATCGGCGCCATGTATCCGTAGCTCTCGCTTGCCATGCGGGTGGTGCTAATTACAATTGTCACCACCGAGG
>JAQWPZ010000005.1 GCA_029245125.1 Rubripirellula sp. | reverse complement strand
CAAGGCCCAATGCACGAGCCCAATGCCCGAGCCCAATGCCCGAGCCCAATGCCCGAGCCCAAGGCCCGAGCCCAAGGCCCTTCCGCAAGCACAAGGCTAATGCCCAAAGCCGTGCGCCCTTTCCTTGTGTTGCGTCGGCATAGTGACAATGTACTTGCACTTCGCCAGGGTGAGTGGAGTTGCGCGGATTGAAACGGTTCGAAGGTCTGCACCTTTGCGCTCTCATCTGCTGTGACCGAATCGCAACCTAGGCTGACTCGGCGTCGCGTATCGAATCGTTTTCGGCTTCAATTAGCAGTGGAATCGGAAGCCCTTTTATTGCGGTCGTAACAGAATTGAGGATCATCCCACGCGAGGTCACGGCATTGCTAAACCGGCGGTTAGCAATTTGTTGTGCAAGAAGGATAAGCGGACTAGATTTCCGCGTGGCGTTATGGCTCGAGAGGCGGCATCTCTTGCCTCGCGTGCGGCTGAGAAAAGTGCTTAACAGGCAGAATCGATGATATTTCAAATCAATACGGCAGGGGAGCGGAATCCCGATGCTCTGAATCGTGGCGAGTTAATCGACCGTTTGATGGGCAATGCCGTACTAGCGCAACGGATGGTGTCTCAGTTCATTGATTCGGTCCCGGGGGAGATCGATTTGCTGGAATCGACGATCCGAATGGGGAATCAGAAAGAGATCGCGACTCTGGCTCATCGGCACCAGGGAACTGCTAAAACTCTTGCGGCACCTCGAGTTGCTGAGGCGGCGTCTGAGATCGAATGCCTTGCAGGGAAAGGATCGATTTCGGATTTACTCTCGGCGCTCGACGAACTTCGACTAGCGCATGGGCAACTACGACAAGAATTGGAAGACTGGGCTACAGATGCCATTGATGGAGCTTCCGAATGAATTATTCGGTTGGATTGACCAGTATCCTAGTCGTCGACGATGACCCCATCGCCGCGGAAGCACTGCGATACACGTTGACGACCTTCGGCTATGACGTCACGGTAGCAGGTGACGGCATCGAGGCTCTCGCTCACGTTCGAACAGGAAAATTCCGAATCGTCATTTCAGACGTTGAAATGCCTGAAATGAGTGGAATTGATTTGTGTCGCGAAGTTCGCAAACGAGATGCATGTGGTTACACCTACATGATTCTGCTAACCGGTCGATGTGACACCGACAGTGTCGTGGTCGGGTTGAATGCGGGGGCTGACGATTACATTGCAAAGCCATTCCACCCCAGCGAACTTCAGATGCGAATTCGCACTGGTGAGCGTTTGTTGGCACTGGAAAGTCGCGATCTAATGATTTTCGCATTGGCCAAGCTTGCGGATCGGCGAGATCACGAGACAGGTGGTCACTTGGAACGCATTCGAGAATACAGCCGACTCTTATCTTTGGAGTTGGCAACCGACCCGGAGTTCTCCGAGGAGATCGATGAAGTTTTCATTCAATTGATCTACGATACCAGTCCACTTCACGACATTGGTAAGGTGGGAATTCCCGATCGAATCCTCTTGAAGCCCGGCCGGTTGACCGAAGATGAATTCGCGATCATGGCCGAGCATGCTCAAATCGGTGGAGATACGTTGAAGGCGGTCGCAGAGGCTTACCCGAAAGCAGCGTTTCTGCAGATGGCACACCAGATTACGATTAGCCATCACGAGCGTTGGGACGGAAGCGGTTACCCTAACGGACTTGCCGGACGACAAATTCCGTTACCGGGACGAATCGTCGCGATGGCCGATGTCTACGATGCTTTGACAAGTCAGCGCGTCTATAAGTCGGCTTATCCGCATCACGTGGCATCGAAGATAATTCAAGAGGGATCTGGATCCCATTTTGAACCTCGCATTGTCGAGGCTTTTTTGACATTGGAAGATGAGTTTCTCGCTGTCAAAGAACACTATGACCAACGACGTAACAAAGCGTCTGACCAATTTCTGACTCAGCTTCCACCGCTCACCATCGGGGCTGCGAATAGCCCCGAGATGGATCGGACTTGATCCTCGGTGTTCAGCGTTTCGTCAACTCTAGAAAGATGATGTTTTGGTTCACTTCCGATTGGATGCGAACCTCCTTCAATTCGGATTCATCGATCGCATCTGCGAGCGATAGCATGTCTGTCCGAGATCGGTACACGAGGTGCCAGTCCATGAACATCTCCATATAACCGACGTCGCGAATTTCGGGCAAGAAATTGGCAACAACTAAGCGACCACCGGGCCGGAGGTCGCGGAAGAGATTCATGGTCAAACGCCGTGCGATCGAATCATTCAGGTAGTCGAACAGCCCAGTGCTGTAGATCAAGTCGAACGACCCTAGGTCTGTGCGCCCAGTCAGCATTCGGCGGACGTCGGCTTGAATAGGCTGGATACCGAACTGACCATAACGTGCCTCAACTTCGTCCAGGCTTTCTGGGTCGGCATCGAGGGCAACGAATCGACCGAACTTCTCTGAACGCACTTCGGATGAAACGTTTGCTTCCCGTAGATGCCCGCAGGCAATTGCTAGCACATCCCGTCCGGGTGACTGGGATCCCAAATCATCGAGCAAGTTCGCGACATGGTGTCGACGTTCACGGACACCTGCGGAGGCAGGCGCAGATGCCGTGTATTGAAAGATCGCTCGTCCCATTGGGCTCGCTTCTGGAACGAATGAGTCGTCATCTTGGCTATAGATGTAATCCATCATCACGGCGTCGCCAGCATATCCACGAGGCTTTTCGAAAGCTCGCCGTGTGAACGGATCCTCGTGAACGATTTGACGCAATGAGTGTTTGCGGCCGCGATCAATGAGCTGCGTCCATTCGTTCCGCGAGGCGTCACGCCGCAAGGTTCGTAATCCCTTGAACAGCTGATCTACCCCACGTTGGATTTCATAGGGACTAGCTGCTGAGGAAATTTCGCCTCTCACCTGATCCAGCAATCGGTCAAGCTGATAGATTCGCTCGCTGAGTGACGTGGATTGCGCCGATCGGGGTACGTTACTTACCTGTTGATTGTCGATACTTACCTGCCGACTTTCAATGCCGCTCGATTGTGGGGAATAGCTCATGTGTCGCATTGAACTCCAAAACGTGCAATGTGCTTTGCAGTGTCGGGAAAACCTAGGGTCGCAATCTACGGATACAGCTCTGCCGAATCACGTCGACAAAAGACGAGAATCAGAATCTCTTTGACGGCAATATTCCAAAGCTCCGGGAAATGTCAAGTCAGTAAATACGACTCGTTTTCAGCACGTGGTGCCGTCGGTTTAACCGAACGAGGGGGAGATCTGTTTGTGTTAGCAGTGAGGTCTATATTTTGCTCGAGGGAGTTCATTGAACTGCGATGTGATTTTTGCCTGACCCGCGCAATCGGACTGATGACAAAGCAAATTTCGCAAGAAAGTGTTCTAGAGGAAGCTGTTTGGCACGCGATTGAATTGAGGCGTTCGCGAAATTCTTAAGTCAAATAATTTTTAAAAAGTTCGAAACCAAAGTTTCATGAGGAGCAGTTGAGTTGCTGTAGCGTAGGGTTCCGATGAGAGTTTGTGGTCTCATTCATGGTCCCAATCTTCACATCCGGATTCACCCACTCCAGCGATGCAACTGAGTTGGGAGCGGGGTCGGTAGCAACGATCGAATCGTTGGCTCGAATCAGCCGTATTTGGTATTCCGGGTGGGTTTGTCGCCCCACTTTGCGATTCCTTACTTTTGAGCTGCAAAATCATGGAACCGATTCATCTTCTTGAAGCGAAGGGCTTTGCATGTCTAGATGCGGTCAAGAGTCGTGGTCCGATCGCGAGTTGCTCGGTGCAGCTAAGTGGGGCATCGCAGACGATGTCTGCTCAATGGTTGGAGCAGCGGAGTTGCGGACCGGAGCTTTACAGTCGAGTTCGTCGTCTTTGGTCGCGTAGCGAGCGAAGCCAGCCGATGGGGGCTTTACGGCAGAACTTCTTTCATGATGCGGATCAATACTTGATCCGTGTAATAAGCAACCCAATCGGTCGACCGATGAGCGAGTGGTTGTTGTCGCAACGTTTTGATGCTGATGAATCGATTCGCACAGCCATCTCGCTGACTGAGTGTTTGCAAAGTTGGCATTCAGCAAAACTTGTTCGCGGGTGGTTGAGCAGTGAAACTGTATTTCGGGATGCCCACCATCGAATTGAGCTTGCTGATTTGTCGCTCTTAGGCATGAATGATCAGCAGGAGGTTTTGTCGTTGCCGGTGGAGGAGTTGGTATTTCTGCCGCCAGAGACCATTGGTTCATTACCAAGAGATATCTGTCCTGCATCTGATCTTTATTCCGTTGGATCAATGTTGTTTTCGATGTTGGCGGGTCGCCCACCCATTGAAGCAGCCAGTGCCAGTGATTACCTGGACCGACAGCTTTGTGATGAACCATCGCGACTCCGAGAACTTCAGTTGTCGGTCCCACGGGAATTGGACAGCTTAGTTGCTAGATTGCTGCGGCGTGATCCCCGCGATCGTTATGCTACAGCCGCCGCCTTGCTTTACGATCTCCGTAAGATCCAATTCATTGCATCTGCGGAACCGGCATCAAAATTGTTCGCGATTGGTACACAAGATATTCGCCAGAGTTTGACGGAAGGCAGTCTCGTTGGTCGCGAGCAAGAAATACGGGCTGCTCAATCGTGGATTGAGGAGCTCACAGGAGGAAACGCAGGCGTTCAGTTTTTGGCCGGCTGTCATCCAAACGCTCGCCGCGACATGATGGATGAAATATCTTTGATGGCCTCGTCCCAGCAACTTGTGGTTTGTCGGGGAGCGGCAGCTGCGGGTGCATCACAGCCATTGCAATCACTCGAAGGTGTGCTCGCTGGCATCGATCAGCTCTGTGAGAATGACAAGGAACTGGCGGATCAGATCTGCTCGGGTTTAACTTCGCACGCGATTACGTTGTCGAAGCTACTGCCTGCTTTATCGCAGCGTTGGTCGCAGAATGAACATTCTGCTGGGCCGGAAGCTTACGGAAGCCGTCGGGTTGCTGCGTCATTAGAAGAGCTGTTCGTGGTTCTGGCGAGGCTAAGTAAAGGCGTCGTGCTCATATTTGATGAGTTAGAGCACGCCGATGAATTGACGCGGACGGTTGTTGTGAGATTAATTGATCGAATCAACCGTGCCGAGCAGCCGATGCGTTTGGGAGTCATCGCATCTGGCGAAGATCGCTCATCGATGACGGAATCTGAAGCGATTGCCGAAATCAAACTCGGCAATGTGAGTGATCTGGCACTTCATTTGTCTTTGTGTTCTTCAGCAGGTCAGATTTCCAAGCCGATTGTGCAGTCGATTGTTGAGATTGCCGAAGGGGATCTGGAGAAAGCATCCGCGATTCTGGGGCGGATGATTGATACGCATGTGGTACGAGCGTCACCTGAGGGATGGGAGGTCGTCGGAGATCTGCAAGATGCACTACGGGGAGATGAATCGTTTGCTGACTTGCTGGACGGTCAGGTGAAATCTCTGACACCATCAGCCAAGCAAGTGCTTTCAACCGCAGCGGTGATGGGGCAGGAATTCGATCTGTTTATGCTCGCCTCGGTGGCTGAAACGCCTTACGCCGAGATTCTCGCTGTTTCGACCGATGCCGTTGGACGGCGACTATTGCGTCGCCATTCCGAAGCGGGCCTGTATTGCTTCACACATGCTCAGATTCACGGCTGTCTCTGCGACGCGTTATCATCGGCAGAACAGAGGCAAGTTCATTTGAAGTCGGCGACCTATTTGGAGAAGCAGACTCCGTTAAACCTGTTTGCACTCTCTTTTCATTATGATGCGGCTGATCGTGGTGACTTGGCGTTACAGACCGCACTCGATGCGGCGGCCCAGGCACGCTCACGCTACGCGTTGGCGGTTGCCAAAAATCAACTTGAGATTGCCAAGCGATGGGTGAACACGAGCGATCGAATCACCGGATTGCAGATCATTGAGGGGTTAGCCGAAATTGATTTGTTGCTCGGCAATTACGACGATGCAGCCATCCAACTGCAGGAGGCATTGCGATTGGCGCACCTGCCAACAGAGCGGGCAGCTGTTAAGCAACAAATGGGAGAATTGGCGTTCAAACGCGGTCAGTTCACACAGGCTGCGTCCGAATATGAAGATGCGTTGAAAATGACGGGCGTGCGGTTGCCGAGCAATTTCGGAACAATGATTTTAAGCCTCATGGCTCAAGGGGCGATCCAAGCCGTTCATACCTATCTGCCAACTTGTTTGGTGGGACGTAAGGGGCCACCAAGCCCGCTTGACTGTCTGCGTTGGCGACTCATGAGTCGGCTCTCTCACGTTTATTGGTTCAGCCGTGACAAACTGTGGACTCTCGCCAATCATCTTCGTTCTTTGAACTTGGCGGAACGTTTTGAGCCGTCAGAGATCTTGGCTGCTGTGTACAGCGAACACGGTCCAGTGATGAGCTTGCTGCGATGGTTTAAACGCGCCAATCGGTACATGGATCGATCGCTCGCGATCCGCAAAGAAAATGGTGATATTTGGGGCCAAGGGCAATCGCTTCATTACCACAGCGTTGTCTCATTGGCCGAATGCCGCTTCGAGGACGTGATCAGGCGGGGGACGCGGGCAGTCGAATTGCTACGGCAGACTGGCGATCTCTGGGAAATGAACATGTGCCGCTACCAAGTGGCCAACGCGTTTCTTCGTATCGGTAATCTTGACGAGGCAACAGAAACCGCATCGACCATGTATTACTCCGGTCGTGAGATCGGTGATCAGCAAGCAGCCGGAATCAGTCTGGATGTTTGGGCGCGGTCGGCTCCCGAATCGTTGCCGCTCGAGGTGGTCATTGAAGAGGCGAGCCGGAACCGACCTGATGCTCAGAGCCATGCTCAGACGCAATTGGCATACGCAATCATTTTGCTTCACCACCAACGAATTGAAGATGCGATTGACCGACTTCAAGCCGCCATTGAAAGGTGTCGCCGTGCCGGTCATTTGAATACGTATATCAGCCCTCTGTATGCATGGTTGGCTACGGCGCTGCGGCGACAATTGGAAGCGACTGACTCCCGTGACGGCCGGTTATTTCGTCAACGATTACAAGTGTTGCAAAAGTCCGCAGCAAAGGCTGCTCGCGTTGCTCGTAGTTTTCCGGCTGACCGTGCCCATAGTCTGCGTGAGCAGGCATTGACGTGCGTGATGCGGGGGAACGTATCGCGGGCTCGGCGACTTGCGGTCCAAAGTATGCTTGTCGCCAGGAAATACGATCAGCCGTTGGAGGAATACGAATCGCTGGGTGTCTTGAAATTACTGCATCAACGGTATGAGGACTTAATCGGAAAGTTGCCCGGTGAAGTTGTTTCGCGGATCGACTGGTTGAGTGAAATACAGGAAATTGCCACCGATCAAAATTTGATGACCGAGCGAATCTCGACCGGGCTTTCCGTGGCCGACCGTTTTGCCACCGTGTTGCAGTCTGGACGACGCATCGCACAGGGGTTGGAGCCGGATGCAATCTACAAGGAGGCGAGCGAGTCAGCCCGGCGGTTGTTGCGAGGTAACGGTGTCGATGTCATTCGAATCGAGGGATACGAAGAAGAACGCAAGTACGAACCGTACCAGCCGGTTGATGCACACCAAGCGGCAGGCCGGATTGATGCTTTTCTGCCATTGCTGGAGGACGCCGTTGCAAGTGGGCAAAGCGTTAGTGATTCAACCGTTCATGAACATCAAACCCAACGTGGTAGCGTCATTGCGACCCCGATTGCCTATCGTGGAACACCGATTGCGGTCATTCTGGTCGTTCACGATGAATTGATAAATCTGTTTGGTGAAGAGGAATTGCGAATCGCCGATTTTGTTTCTTCGCTCGCCGGTGCCGCGCTCGAGAATGCTGATGGATTCCGACGCTTGCAACTTTTGAATGACACGCTCGAAGAGAAAGTGCGTGAGAGAACTCAGGCCGCCGAGCAACGGGCGCAGGAGCTTACCGCCAGTAATGAGCAGTTATTGGAAACGGAAGAACAGCTCCGTAAAGCGATTGATCACGCGAATTCCGCAAACCGCGCGAAGAGTCGATTTTTAGCGACTATCAGTCATGAAATTCGTACACCG
>JAQWPZ010000305.1 GCA_029245125.1 Rubripirellula sp. | reverse complement strand
AGACTCGCACTTTGGCGGGGCCTTTCCCATGAATCCCCTTGCTAGAATTGCGACCAACTTGGCGGGGCCAAGGAACGCTGACTGTCCGGAATTCGACCCTGTCGATTCGGTGCTCTAGCAGAGGCGACTCGATGGCCCGCGCTGAACTGGACTGCATGGTGGCAGCACCGCAGGCGGTGACACCGATCGCGCCAGTGCTGACCCGCGCGGTACGCCCCAGAAACATCCGCCGATTCATCGCTTGCGGGAACCTGTCCTTTGCAAGACTTGTGCGAGGTATCTTCATGCTTATCCGATGTATTCAAAGGTTACGATGCGGGCATCGCCGAGGCTGGCAACGCTAAAGTTGAGTTTGGCATGACCGAGGCCAGACGATCCTCGGGCATGAAGTAATCGGCGGTTCGCTGCAGCACCCGGGTCAATGAACCCTGCTCGTAGTTCCCGGGGACGACGGCAGCCCCCTGCTCGTCACCACCACGCAACATGTCCGGAAGGCGTGTGAGATCCAACCCACCACCAGTTTGTTCACGGTGGTGGCACTCGTCGCAATTTTCCTTCAATCGCGGAAAGCCATCACGCTCAAACATGACGAGCACCGCCCCCACAACGCCGAATCCCGCAACGCCGACTTCCGCAACGCCGACACAGGCAGCACGAGCGAGATAGGCGGAGGCAAACAGAAAGCGAATCCGGTGCTTCATTCCTTCCCCGTCGGCTTGAGAGAATCGGCGTACGCTTTCGCCTCCACAGCGAGCCGAACCACGCCACGATCAGCCTGTTCCAAGTATGCATTGACAGCCTTGCCAGCCTCGACGACAGCTTTGTTGCGCAGTTGAAATCCAGGATCATCATTCAGAGATTTGCGACTGACCTGACGCGCAGCAACGGCAGCGCCGACCGTTTCGAAGGCCTCCGGAAAACGGGTTTCGAGAGCAAATTGGCGACTTGCTGTTTCGGCAACCAACGCTCCGAGCTGCTTGTCAGCATTCGCTTCCAATCCCGCGCGAACCAGCCCAAGTTCGGACGGATATCGTTGCTTGGCAATCCCATCTTGCTTGAGGCGGGCGAGCTCTGGTTGCGTGGACAAGACGTAATCGTCTTCCGCACGGCGTGCTTTGTTGACCGCAATCTCCATGGCCTTGAAATCTGCGTTTTTGGCCTTTATCTCCTTCTTTTTCTGTGCGATTCGCTTGCCAAGCTGTTTATGCGTTACGAATGCTTTGGGGTAGTCGGCATGCAGCGCAGCCTGCAACCTTTCATAGGTAGCGACCAGTTCCCGGTAGGCTGGATCGCCAAGGGTGAGGCGAGACTTCAGGTTCGTGAATTCGTACTTGTAGCGGTCCACCGGATCACGCTCGACCGAATCGCGACCAACTTGGGACTTCGCAAGACCTTTTCGTGTCTTGGCCCAATCATCGCGCTGCCCAACCGCATTCCAAACGCGAACGTTATCAATCGAAGCACCGGGCAAATCAAACTGAAACGCGAAATACCTGCGGGTGCGATCAATGATCGGGTGCTTGCCGATAACGAACTCGTCATCACCCAAGTGGGCGATCACCTCGTCGTTCCAGTATTCGACGGTCATCGTCTGCCACTGACCAGCCTGAGATTTGCGGATGCACTCGCCCAGATGAGCGGGGACAAAGCCAGCTTCACGATCGGAAGGTGTATTGACCTGAAAATGGTTTGGACGAATCTGCGTAACACTGTTGTAGTGACCGCCGCTGCCCGTCACGAGACGGAGATCGGTCGTCTTGCCCGAGAGTTTGAAATCAAACTCAATGATCGTGTTATGGAACGCTGGATCTTTCAGAAAAACACGCTTCGACTCGTTTGGATCGACCGCGGTCCGGGTCAGAGCACCATCACGAAGTGCGAAATTGGCTTTAAAAAACCAGCGATCAGAAACCGTAGCCGGCACAAAGTCATCTGAGAAAATGAGTTCTCCAGGAATACACATCACTGTGTTGGGCGAGGACGGTGCCTCGGCAACAACGTTCACGCTGATCGCAAAAACGCTGGCCAAGAAAGCGATAGAAAGAAGTCCAGATCGGCGGGTTCGCATTTTCAACTCCAAACCTTCGTAATATCCTGGTTGCCAGTCGCAGATTCATTCCCAGAAGAGTCGAAATCACTTCTTGAGCGTCATCAGTTGCTTCCGGATCATCGCCGATTGCTCAGCATCCAAGATTTGCCAGCAAGCAAGCCCATTGCCAACCAACTCCCACTCATCGAATTCCCAGGCGACTTTCTTGTCTTTCGTGATTTCGAAGATCTGGGGATTCTTCTCACCGGCATGACAGTTTCCGGCAACGAGGTTTCCGTTCGGCAACTCCTGTAAAGCAGTCATCCAACCAAGCGTGATTTTTGAACCAGGAATGGTTTTAGAGATCTCCCAAACGACCTCCTTCTCGGGCGTCACTTCGACCACGCTATTACCACTGCCGGAACAGATCAAAGTATTGCCGTTTTTTAAACGAATCGCGCCGAACACGCGGGTTCCAATTTCATATTCCCAGACAACTTTCCCTTCGGCATCGTATTCGGTGACGACCCCAGGATTTTCAGCGCAAGCAAGGTAGTGACCATTGTCAAGCATCCGCATCAGCCGCGTGCTCTTGCGCCCGCCTTCGCCAAGGGGAACTTGCTTCACGATTTCCCCATCCTTATCGACATGAATGATTCGGCCAACACTGCTTTCTACAATGACCGTTTCACCATTTTCCAATCGCGCGAATGCATGCACATCAACCCGTTTACCTTCATTACCGTTCATCGCAGCGCTGTCATATTCCCAAACGACTTCTTTACCAAGCGTTATCTCTTGGGTTTTTGTCCAAGAGTCATGAAACAGAATGTTTCCGTTTGGTAGCAGGTGAACATCGTGGTGCCCAGCGTGCCCTCTTTGTGGCCCCGCTGTATCGTGCCTCCAAATCACGGTTCCATCCGACTCACAAATGGCCAGCACGTTTTTTCCGTACGATGCGCCGACCAGAACCAAGCGGTCGTTCACGTCTGCGAAGACCGTCGTGCCGGCAATCAAGCACACAGCAAAAACAAGAGATGCAAAACGATTCATAGGACAAAATTTCTCTGAATTGAATGACTAGGCGATCAAGTGAAAACAAGAGTCAGAACGAACGCCCGATTGATTGAGAGGATAAAGCGACTACTAAAAGTTTGATTGGATCACTGAAAAGATTCAAACTCGCAAGACTTGAAACCCGTTCAGGTTCCGTTGGGATATTTAAAGGTCAGATTTTCAATACTCCCTGAAAAGTGGTTTGGCGTGCTGTAGTCCCCAACGGGTTGCTGCCTGTCTGCGCCAATCTGAATCGAACCGTTGGGCTCGCGACGCATGACTCCCACCTGTTCTTTGCCAACAAGCTTGCCGTTCATTTTCAGAAACATCTCTCCCCTGGAATTCCAGTTGGCTTCAAAATCAGCGGACGTAGTGATCGCAACGGACGAACGGACGACCGTACGTTTGTTGTTCACGCACACGGCAAAGCACAACTGGCCGTCATCCAGATAGATACTGTAGCCAGATCGCCCCCCGCCATGGGCCAAGATCACCCCGCCGGGACGGCTCGCCTCGCCAGCCAGCTGAGATTCTGCAGGCCGAATCGTGCCTTTGATTTGCAACGAGCGGCCACCCGCAACTTTCGGGGCACGGAACGCGGGCAGATCAAGCCATGATTCCCCGTCCAATTGAAGCGAGTTGGTGTCACCGTTGACACCATGATTGATGAATCGCAGTAGTTGGTTACTGGCGAGAATCGCGATGGTCGCGCGCGGCGCCGAAAGCGGCGCATCCTGATCAAAATCAAACTCCAAATCGTCAGCCCACACGGAGATTTGCTGAGCCATCTTTGCGGCGAGTTGTGGTTGTTCTGAGAGCAGATTTGTCGCCTCACCTTCTTCGGCCTCAAGGTCGTAAAGCTGCGCTTCACTTCCATCCGGATTGACGAGAAATTTCCAGCGACCGTCGCGGATGGCGAACGTCGGACTCTGATGTTCCGGCTTGCCCCCTTTGAGGATTGCGTGCGGGTGACCGTATTGCCAAAACACTGGCTTGGAACGGCGGGATGCCTTACCCAACAGCACATCGCCACGGTCCAAACCATCAAGGTCATCTTCCGCAGAAATCCCGGCAAACCGACAAAGGGTGGGCGAAATATCAATCGCGGCCATCACGCTGGAATTGTCTTCGATCCCGGCCGGAATCGTGCCCGTCCAACGAGCGATGAATGGCATGCGAATGCCTCCTTCGAACAGTGACCATTTCCGCCCCCGGTAGGGACCAGTGAAACCAGCCGGCGGCCCTGTGTTGTATTTCCTCGGCCAATCGGTAGGACCGTTGTCGCTGGTGAACAAGATCAGCGTTTTCTCCCCAAGCCCGAGTTCATCAATGGTCGCAATCACCCTCCCGATCTGTTGGTCCATCGCTTCGAGGACGGCAAAAAAATCGCGAACATAAGGATCATCAGAGACGGATTTGAATTTGTCAGCACTCCCGGGAACCGGCACATGTGCATCGTGGACATCGTTCGGAAACAACCGCACATAAAACGGGGCATCCTGATGCCGGCGAATGAAATCGATGGTGCGATCTGTTTGAATCTGCATTCTCTCCCAACGTTCACAGGGGATGACCTTTCCATGACCAAGCGTCTGTGCGCGTTCGACCCCCTTGGCGTTCGAAATGATTCGATCGCCTAATCCCTCGAAAGACACCAACGATTCGTCAAACCCATAAGCCTGGGGAAGGGGAGCGTCATCAACGTCACGACCTCCGCCCATGTGCCACTTGCCGAAATGAGCCGTCGCATACCCAGCTGCTTTCAGTTTTTTAGCAGTAGTCGGCGCGGACGCAGCAAGGTAATCAGCCATCCCACGATTTGCGTTACCGGCTCGCGTATTGAGGAACGAATGGATTTTCCAGCGTCCCTGATATTGGCCTGTGGTAAGTGCCACTCGTGAAGCAGAACAGATCGGCGAATTGACGTAAAAGTTGGTTAACTTGATCCCCTCTGACGCGAGCCTGTCGATGTGGGGCGTCTCAATTAGCGGATTCCCGAAACAACTAGGATCAGCGAACCCCATGTCATCAATGAAGATGACAACGATGTTGGGCTGATCACTTCCCTGCGACTCCGCAAAGGCCGATGCAAGAGTGACCGAAAGAAAAAGCAATGCGAGGAGGTTCGGGGCATATCGTTTCATCGGGAGAGTTCTCCTCTTTTCAATTCTTTGACTGAATTTTGTTCGGCTTCAACAACAACGCGATTTAACCAAGCTCCTGCGGAGCCACCTTCAGATCGAGAACCAACGTCCGTTGGTCGCCAGCGAGAATCACGCGATCGAATCCTCGTCGTTCATCTCCCTCAGGTCGTGGCTCGTCGGCACTGGGAGTCGGATGGACCACGTCCGAAGCTCCAAAAACTGCTACCGATTCTTTCAACCGTCGCGTTTCCGCAATCACACCGATGATGATGTGTGAGAATGTAATCTGTCCACGAACTTCACGCTTGTTATTGGAGAATTTTTCGAATGAGAAAGAATCGATTTGTGACAAGTAAATTGTGGCAAGTTGCCTGAATCGAAGCGTTCGCTTCTCCCGACACCGCGATCTCAAATTCCCCCCGGGGTTTTTCAGATCCACCCGAATTACATCATCCAACATCACACCACTGCGTTCGGGGAACACAACAAGGTGTTCGCTGTCGGCATACTTGCCGTGATGAAAGCCGTGATGAAAGCTGGGCGCCGGAGAAAATAAACAAATCGAGCCTGTTGCTTGAAGCACGCCGGAACTGACCGTCCATGCATTCCCAAAAGGTATCACGTCGTCGTCCATCGCCTCAATTTTTGGCGATTCCTCTGATGCTCGAACAGCCTGTCCTTCAAGGACCAGTGTCGACCGATTTGCCGCCCACCTTTCTTTGCAAACGGCGACTTCCCCTTCAAAAGCAACCACATCAGTCGCTCCAGCTTCTGCAACTGCAGCACCGCATGCAGTACCCAGATCGACAACGTGGGCGAAATTCGTATCGACAACAAAGCCGATCGTCGATTCGGGAGCGATCGCCATCACAAAGCCTCGCTGCAAAACCACCCACAGCTCATCGACGATATCAACCGTCGCCAGCCCATCCACGAGGACCATCGCTCCACTGATAAAATTGAGCCGAACCAAATAATGATCGAGATTGAGTTGACCTGGCGCAACTTTCTGGCCAGCGTGAATCGCGACGTACTCGCAATATGCCCAAAACTCGAAACTCGCATCCGCTTGAAAGCCATTCGCCTTGCCAATCAAACCGTGATTCGTCTCCGCCGACACGTCCTGTGCCGCCATTGGATCGGCCAACAACGGCAGTATGAACGCATGCAATCGGTTCTGATTCGCTTTCACAGCGTGGAAGTACTGATTTGAAGTCATGTTTTCTACGCATGAAGGGCCAACGCTCATCCCCGTCGATTACAAATACCAGTTTGACCTGCGAAGTAACGCCCCTCGCTCGGAATTTTCATAATCGACAAAGGTTGATTGAATGACGGTCCTTCTCTAGTTGCACTCGAATCGCCAATCAATGCAGTGGTGTCGTCAGCAAACTCGCCAGACGGTCATCGACCGCACGAAACGTCCCCCATCGCGCACGGCAATCTACTGCTAGCTAACACCAAGCAGGCGCGAACCACTCAGACAGGCAACTCCCAATGCCCCCCCAAGCTCGATCGCGTTCATTGAATCCGATCCTTTCCCCTACAGTTTCATTTTCAGGATGTCGGATCTTCTTGCTGCCCATTTTGAAATCCCCGCCTGTTGTGATCGACCAAGAGACCAACCTTAATGCTTTCAGTCGCGTGATCATTGCCGGGGGGCGATATAGGGATTCTTGCTCGGCTGGCCCGCACGCGGCAAACCGCCCAAATCGTCTTCTCGGGAACCGGAACGACCTGTCGGATCGCGTTCGATAAAAACAGCAATCAAGATCAGCGCGAACGCGCCGAGGCTGCCCACCGTCGAGAGCAGAGTCAGGCTGCTAACAGCCACCGCGTAACTTTGCGGTGGCAGGTACCTCGCCAACACGTTCTGAAAGACCAGAAGTCCGCATGTAAGCCCCACATTGATCACGATGGCCGCGAGTACGTATTTTGTTGGTCGCGGATAAACCTTCCTGTATGGAAAAACAATCACGACGGCAACGATGAAAAACACGCACCTGAGAAACAACGGCAAAATGAAAAGAAGTGATAGCAACGTTCTATCCGCCAATTGAGAGCGAGGAACAAGGAAAGTCTGCCAGTCGATGACCTTAACCTAACGGGGAACCGCCATCGCAGAACGGGAATCAAGAGGTCATGAACGATCTACAATAAACCGAGCACAGGGTGAGTTGGGATTCGTACGTCATCCGACCTAACCAAATGGGCTGTCGCGGGCTACGTCCTAAACAAGCATCTAGACGCATCCTCAGCACGTCACACAGGTAAGAGAGGATCACCGGCCACGAGCAGGAGGATATAAGTGCCTGCACCGGGTCATCCTTCAGAGCAGGCCAAATGGAGGGAAGGCGAAATACGATCACCAACAACTGCTGGCAGACGTTCAACACCTTCGCGTGGAAATTGCAAACCCTGTCAGGTAAGCCCGTAATTCACTACGATACGGGGAAAATGACACGCCTGCGTCCTTCAAGCAAGAATCGTACGAATGGACTTAATTCGCAACTTCTGCATCATCGCCCACATTGACCACGGAAAATCGACCTTGGCGGATCGATTGATCCAAGCCTGTGGCGGGGTGACGCAGCGAGAATTCCAAGACCAGATGCTCGACTCGATGGAGATTGAGCGGGAGCGTGGCATTACGATCAAGAGCAACACGATTACGCTTTCCTACCGTGGAAAGGATGGTCGAGATTATCTGCTCAATTTGATCGATACGCCGGGCCACGTCGATTTTTCCCATGAAGTACGGCGTTCGCTGATGGCATGCGAAGGCGCATTGATCATCGTCGATGCTTCGCAGGGCGTGGAAGCGCAGACGGTCGCAAACCTCTACTTGGCCCTGGAATATGACCTGGATCTCCTGCCAGTGATCAACAAGATCGATTTACCGGCGGCAAATGTAGACCGTGTGCGAGAAGAGATTGATGCCGATTTGGGCCTCGATCCGTTCGCCGCGATTCCTGTCTCGGCAAAAACGGGTGAGGGGATTGAAGATGTACTGGCCGGAATCGTCGAACTCTTGCCGCCACCTCAAGGCGACTCCGAAGCACCGCTAAAGGCCTTGGTCTTCGATGCTTATTTCGACAAGTACCGTGGTGTGATCTTGCAGTGTCGTGTGATCGAGGGAACTCTGAAGACTCGCGATACGATCCATTTCATGCATGGTGGCCGGGACTACAAAGTCGATGAACTGGGCTACAACCAACTTAAACTCAACCCCAAGCCTCAACTATCCGCGGGAGAAGTTGGCTACCTGGTTGCCGGCGTGAAGAGTGTCCAAGACATCGAGATCGGCGATACGATCACTCACCTTGAACGCCCCGCGGATGAACCGATCCCCGGATACCAAGAGGCCAAGCAAGTCGTTTTCTCATCGGTCTACCCAATGAGCACCGATCAGTATCAAGACCTCACCAAAGCGCTCGACAAGCTCGCCATCAATGACGCGGCGCTGACTTATGAAAAAGATAGTTCAGCAGCGCTTGGATTTGGATTTCGCTGCGGCTTCCTCGGCCTCCTTCACTTGGATGTGGTCCAGGAGCGACTGCAACGAGAGTTTGATCTCGGGCTCGTCATCTCTGCTCCGTCGGTGAAGTACAAATTAGAATTAAACGACGGCACCACCGTCGATGTGGATAATCCGAGCTACTGGCCTGACCCGACGAATATTCGCGGAGCCACGGAACCATTCATCAAGGCATCGATTCTTACGCCCGAGGAATTTGTCGGTCCTGTGATGGAACTGTGTCGAGAACATCGATCAGAGAGCCAGGAAATGAATTACCTCGCTGCGAATCGAGTTGAAGTGGTCAGTGAAATGCCGCTCGGCGAAGTGCTCTTCGACTTCTACGGCAAGCTGAAAATGATCACGCGGGGATACGGGTCGTTTGACTACGAGCCGATCGAGTATCGAACAACCGATGTGGTGAAGGTTGACATCCTGGTCAACAAAGAACCGATCGATGCGCTCGCCTACCTCGTCCATCGGTCAAAGGCGAGGGCTCGCGCACTCCATTACTGCGAACAACTCGCCGAAGCGATTCCACGACACCAATTCAAGATTCCCGTTCAAGGAGCAATCGGTGGAACGATCATCGCAAGAGCAACCATCCAGCCCTACCGAAAAGATGTCACCGCGAAGCTCTACGGTGGTGATGTGACGCGAAAAAAGAAGCTGCTTGAGAAACAGAAAAAGGGCAAGGCGAAAATGAAGCAGTTCGGCAGCGTCAACATTCCTCAAAAGGCATTTGTTTCGGTGCTCCGCGCAGATAACGACTAACAGTCGCCCAAACCAACGAGTGATCGATCGGGACAATTCTCGAACAACCCGATGATCATCACGAACCGCCCCGCAGCCAAACACACGCCCCGGCTTCAACCAAACGCCCCGGCTTCAACCAAACGCCCCGGCTTCAACCAAACGCTGTCGTGGCGAATCGCATTGGCAGCTGGCCGCAAGGCGAATCAAGCAGAGAAAGAATTTAACTCCGCCTGAACACGCCGCCGCGGAAAGCACTTCAGATCCGACGGCGATCCGCTGGGCCAGCCCTCCCACCGCGCAACATCTGATCCGCCATGTGAGTTGGCTTAGCTCAGATGTCCTGTGTAGCAAGATTGCTGAGCGGAGGCCCGACTCGCAGCCCGATTGGCAATTGCAATCGCTTATTCGCTCGCCATACCGAGGCTCGATTTGACCGAGTCCATGATACCCTTCAATTGCTCGTCAATCTTAGCTTGATCGACTTCACCTCCGAGGTAATCTCGCAGGGCGACAAGCTTCTCTTTAAGAGTTTCCAAAGCGGTTGCAGCACCCTCAGGCAGTGTCACTCCGTCTGCTTTTGCTTCGATTGATTGAATCAGTTCGACAACTGCCGCCTTGAGTTCGGCAGGCTTATCCTTGAGAGCATCTAGGCCACCAAATTTCTCTTTCAGGGGGGCGAGAGATGACATCGCGGCCTCCCCAAGACCACTCACGATCGCCTCTCCCTCCTGGACGATCGCCCCTGCATCATCGGCTATTGTTCCAGCAGTCGATTCAACTGCCTGCTCGGCATCTTCCACCGCTTGCTTGGAACATCCACCCGCGAACAACAACGTGGATAGGAATAAGACAAAACCACAAGTACCAAACTGATTTTTCACGGTTCCCGCACCCTATAAAACTAAAAGGAAATCAACATCATTTAAATCAACACATCCGCTTGAACCGGAGTCCTCGCCTTAATACCCAAAATGACAAGCGAACCCCATTCATTCAAGGTGTCGCAGGAAAACGCCAACTCGATTGATACGAATCACTGATACGGGAAAGCCCCGGTCATTTCGACGTCATGCGTTGAATACGCACTACTCCGGACGCAAAACTTGCGACCACTGCGTACTGATCACGGGCAACCTTGCGTCTGGGTGAGGAAACAGGGTGGCCGATAAGCCTGAAACAGTGTTTCGACTTTCCCAGCCCGAATTCCAAACACGCGCGTCCCCCCACACGAACAGAGGGATGCGAGATGGCAAGAAGACTCTGGAATTTTCCGTTGCCCGCTTCAACACTTCACAACACCAAGTAGAGGAGCGACGCCCATTGCATGGTGCGGCCACAAATAGCGGTATTTCCAGGGAAACAACATGGCGAATTGTTCTCATTGCAAAACCTGCCTTGCGTGGACGAACCGCGACCTTGCCTCGCGGGAGGGACCGGTTTGTTCCGAGTGTGCAATGCGAAGAACCAGCCAGAGGAAAAATGACGCTACCGACTTGGCTGCCGAGGTCAGCAGAAAGTCGGCAGCAATATCTCGTAAACTCCGCAGCGAAAGCGAAACTCGGCAAGAAGAAGATATTCGTCTCAAGCCGGACCCTACCTTGGTGGCAAGACAGAGACGACCGGTTCACAAATCCACCAACGACCTCCGGCCATCATTTCGTTCCATTATCCATCACAAACTCGCGATGACTTGCCTATGGACGGCACAAATAGCGAGCATCGTTGGTTGCATCGGATTCCTCGTCAGCTGCCGTACAACCTTTATCAGCTTCCACAGATTGAAATGCTGAATGCATTGCCCGGGACTTAACTTGGAATTCTGCTCGCTGTCACCGTCGTCGGCTTCCTCCATTCCTAAGGGATGGCAATCGTATACGCCAACGCCCAGCGTTAACGCATTGGATAGCACACTTTGGCAGTGAAGCATTCACCGCAAGCAACGGACTCCGCAACGACCGTGACAAGGCTGCTCGAAAACTCCGCTTGTGCAAGGGCGACTTGATCGCCAAAATTCGTGGAAGCGGGCGGATCTGCCCTGGCAAGCCGGCCTCTCCAACGACAAGTACACGTCAATTCCATGGCCTCAGCTGATCAGTTAATCGACCTCCTGACAAATATGCTGAGGGAGCGGCCAATGTTGTCAACGCGCGCGTTGGCAGCGTTGATCACTCAAGAACACGGACATCAAATCACGAAGAGCGATCTGAACTCAATCCTCTACCGCGAAAGGAAGCGATTTGAGTCATCGGGCGGAACTCCTCCGCTCTGGACATTAGTGCAGAGTCAGCAACGCCCCAACTCGTCAACTCCCAACTCGTCAACTCCCAACCCGCATCCAACTAGTGGGCAAGCTCCCGATCAACCTGCGACTGACCAGCAGGCTAGAAACCATGGCAGCCGCGCCGGTGCTCAAAGTCCCGAGACGCCGCAGGTGCGCAAGAGCTTGCGATCTTGGCAGGAATCAGCCGCACAGGCTTGGAAGCAGGCTCGTGGCAAGGGAGTCGTGGAAGCTGTTACCGGAACGGGAAAGACGTTCCTCGCGAGCTGGATCATCGCAAAATATATTTCTCAAGGCCGAAAATGCCTGATCGTTGTTCCATCAGTCACCCTGCTCAATCAGTGGATTGAAAATATCAAAGGTGATCTGAACATCGAGGTTGGTTCGGTGATCGGTGGAGCCTACGGAAACCAACTGGATCCATCGTGTCTGATTACAATTGGCGTCGTCAATTCGATTGCCAACCACGCCACTTCGCTGGAAGGCAACTTTGATCTGCTCGTCGCTGATGAATGCCATCGTTACGCAGGGACATCCTTTCAACAATCACTACTCGATTCGACTCCGCATCGCTTGGGGCTGACCGCCACCCTTGAACGTAGCGATGAAGGGGTGGAGGAGGTCTTGCTACCTTACTTCACCGGGGTTTGTTTTAAATACGGCTACCAGGAAGCAAAACGCGACGAAGTAATCGCTCCCTATCAAGTGCTCAGCCTGGGGGTCGACTTGCCTGCTGATGAATTGGACGAATATACGAGTGCGGGCAAGGCGGCAAACGAGGCAGCAAAACAGTTGATGGCAGGCTATCGCTACTCAGCTTCGTTTGGCGATTTCATGGGCCGTGCGACCGACGCATGTCGAGTGGGAAACCGCGAAGGTCAAATTGCACGAACCTATCTGGGGTGCATTCAAAAGCGAAAGAAAATCCTCTCGGAAACGCAAGCCAAACTGTCCTCCATTCCAATCTTGGCCGAGGCGATTCAAGCAGCAAACAAGAGCCTCGTCTTCTGTGAAACGATTGACTCTGCGGAAATGATCTGTGAATACTTCAATAACAGCGGAGTTCAAACGGCTGTCTATCACAGCAAATTGGATGTTCGTGCTCGCGAAGATATCCTGGAGGAATTTCAAGACAGCAGTGGCATTGAATCAACCGACTGCCTGGTTGCGGTTCGCGCATTGGATGAGGGCATCGACATCCCTCGGGTCGATTGTGGGATCATCATTGCGAGTACAAAGCAGCGACGCCAAATGATCCAACGAATGGGGCGTGTCGTTCGCCTCAAGCCCGATGGCGGTGGCGCTGCGTTTATCGTTCTGTATGCGAAAGACACCGCTGAAGATCCCGCTGCCATAAACAACCCAGAAGATTCTCACTTCTCCGTGTTGAGCGAGACCGCGGATCAATATGAAGACGATTCACTAAAGGATGCATCGGCAGAGCAATTAGAACGCTTCGTAAAAAAGGCTGTTGCGGGCAAACGAGTCGACTCGGCTTTGTAATTGCACCGCTTCACCATCGCGACACCAACCCAACGACTGAGTCCCTGGAATGGTGAAGCCGATCAGGCAGGAAACCGTTACTGTTTGCAAGCTGCTGGGATTACTGGGGACGGATTGCTGGGGACAGCGATAACGCGTTGCTGGGGACAGCGATTGTTTTGCTTGCTAATTTGCTCTGGGGATAGCGATTGTTTTGCTTGCTAAAGCTAGGTCGCATCAGTTCATACCGGCCACGAATCGTTGCTGGGGACAGCGATTGTTTTGCTTGCTAAAGCCAGGTCGCATCAGTTCATACCGGCCACGGATTACTGGGGACAGCGATAATCGTTGCTGGGGACCGTTGCTGGGGACAGCGATGACCGTTGCTGG
>JAQWPZ010000285.1 GCA_029245125.1 Rubripirellula sp. | reverse complement strand
CACTTGCACAATGCCGCGAATGACCGAAGCCAAGTCGGTGGGGACTTGGGTTTGTTGGTCGTCCTTGCCGAGCCGGAAATGGCTGATCCGGATCTCGCTGGAGTTGCCTGGGGTGGGCTTGAGTATTAAGCCACCTACTCGCAGGAATTCGGGGATTTGCAGCTTTTCGGTCGCTCCCATCAAGACGATCTCCGGTGACTCACGGAGTGAAACGATCACTGCCGGGGTCGATCGAGAGTTCGTCGTGTACAGGAAAAACGGCCCAACGGGATTGCCCGTTAGCGTGCTTTTGGCATCCGTTCGACGACGCATTGCGACGAACGCACCGTACCTCGTTTCGAGACTTGGTTCGTTCAGCAATTCTTGCAGGCTAGCCAAGGCAGCGTGAGTCTCCATGCCCTGCAACGCAAGCAGGGCCCAATAGCGGAACGCTGGTTCTTCGCGGGCAGCAAGTTGCAGCGGTTGAATCGCTTCCTCGCGATCAAGATAAGCGAGTGCTTCGGCAGCGTAGAAGCGGATTTCAGGATTGTCCGAATCTAATCCGCTAATCAAAGTTGGAACGGCGCTCTCACCCATTGCCTCTAATTTAATCGTCGCATCACGACTGGTCGCTGGATCAGTCAGGCGTTCGGCCAAGTCCGCCAATTGTTGTTGGGTATCCGACGACATCGCGTTGCCGCTGATGGATAGGATCGTGTTCATCATCCGCTGCAGGTTGTCTCGGTAGCGTGGGTGAACATCGATTTCGATGTAGTCGTCTTCCAGCGGTTTCGCGATCCCGCGGCGCGTTGTCCCGTCAAAAAAGAAGTATCGCTTGTTGATGGAGTCACTAAGCAGCTTCGCCATCTTTGCATGCTGGAATTCGGGCCGCAGCACCAATCCAAGCTTGCGGCTGACTTGCACACGCCCGCCCGACAAAACATTGCCTTCGAGCTTGAGTGATTCGTCTTCACCGGGAGAATGGCTCGCTCGAGTCAGGACGGGGCCGACACCGATCGCCAAGACTTCGCTTTGTTTGACGACGTTCTGGACGAGTTGCTGTTGACGCAGGCGGGTGTCGAGCAGCCAGCCATGGCGGAGATTACTGGCACGGCTTTCGGTGGGGGCCAAGATTCGAATGTCCAGTGGGTCGCCGCGTTGAGCGCCCGGCGGAATCGTTGCCCGCACTCGTACCAGCGCCGTTTCCGTGCTTTCCAGGAAACGGTTCGGGTCGACGACATCATGCCGTTTCATTTCTTCGATCAACGCGTCCCGGTACCCCGATGGATCGGCTGGGCCACCCGTGCCTGGCAAGCTGTTGATGGCACCCACACCGTCGACTTCCAGCGGTCGCATGCCGAATGGAGCCGACGCGTCACCGATGAATTTTGGCGGATCAGGGACTTGCATCAGATCCGCCAACCTCGCCTCGCGATCAGCCTCCTCGCTGCCACGCCAAAGCGAGGTGCAGCCGGTCGAGGCGAGCGCCAGTGGGCCTGCCATCAGCGTCAGTAACTGTCGCCGGGTCACGAATTGGAGCTTCGGCATCCTGCGCTCGCTCTGGGTCTATGAGGAGATCGATTGGTGGATAACGGGAGATTCTTAGTACATAGCGGCGGTGGTGTCTCGAGAGCAAGATCAGCCCAAAAACTTGGATTCAAGCTGAGTTCAACGCAGCATCGAGTTGGCTGCAAGCCAGCGTCGGGCAGGTGCCGGACTGATTTCCCTGCCGGACTGATTTCCCTGCCGGACGTTGATCGATGGGGCTCAACTGCTCCGCTTGGAACGGTAGCAGTCCTTGAGGGCTGAGAAAGAATCCAAATAATTTGGCTGAAACCATGCTTGATTGTTTCAGGCCAGTTGCGGAGGTGACTTGGAATCTTCCGCAAAACTCCCGAGCTTGACGACAAGCTGGCTTTTGCTGCCAGTTGTTTGGGACTTGATTCAGGTGGTGGGACAGGGATGATCTGTCAGTGACACTCTTGACAGGAAATGAAACGCGGGCATACTTTGCGGTTTGAGGGCCGGAAAACCGCGTTTTTCGAGCCTCATCGGCTTTGTTTTCTGCTTGCTCGTCCGAATTTGGTACGAGCGAGACCGCCCATTGTGTGGAAATCACCCACTCCAACACCTCTTTCCATGCCCACGATCAACCAACTCGTCCGTAAACGACGCAAATCCAAAAAGAGTCAGAGCAAGTCGCCGGTACTCGAGAAATGCCCGCAAAAGCAGGGCGTTTGTTTGCAGGTCCGGACGATGACGCCGAAGAAGCCTAACTCGGCACTGCGGAAAATTTCGCGTGTTCGCCTGAGCAATGGCAAAGAGGTGACGGTTTACATTCCGGGTGAAGGCCACAACCTTCAGGAACACTCGATCGTGCTCGTCCGCGGCGGCCGTGTCCGTGACTTGCCGGGTGTGCGATACCAAGTGGTCCGCGGGTCACGCGACGCCCTTGGCGTTGAAGGCCGCAAGCAATCCCGCAGTCGCTACGGCGCGAAGAAATAATCGGTTCCGAACACCTCTCAACGCACAAACTGAATAACGACACACGATGGGACGTATCACAGCAAGCCGCACCCAAATGAAGGGTGACCCGAAGCATAACTCGCTTTTGGCCAGCAAATTCATCAACTGCTTGATGAACGACGGCAAAAAGACCACTGCTCAGCGAGTCTTTTATGACGCGTTGGAAGAGATTGGTCGCCGTAATGAAGCAGGCGAGCAAACTCCAATCGAGGTCTTTGAGGCCGCGGTCGAGAATGTCAAGCCGTACATTGAGGTTCGCAGCAAGCGAGTCGGTGGTGCCAGCTATCAGGTTCCAATGCAAGTCAGTCGCGCTCGTCAACAGAGTTTGGCACTGCGATGGATCCTGCAGTCGGTACGCGACAAGAAAGGTCGCCCGATGCATCTAAAGCTCGCCGACGAGTTCTTGGCGGCCTACAAGAAAGAAGGTGTTGCCTACACCAAACGCGAGAACACTCACCGAATGGCTGACGCCAACAAGGCCTTCGCTCACTTCGCTTGGTAGAGCAAACGCAGGAATAGAATTAGACCGCGATACGGGTGTTACCGTGTCGCGGTTTTTGTTTGCGCGGGAGCAATCTGCTTCCACTCGCCAGGTTATTGTGATTTCCCTGTAATGGTTTTGGTGCAAGATGGCTGACGATATCGCCCAGCTTCGCAACATTGGCATCATCGCTCATATCGATGCCGGTAAAACGACTGTCACCGAGCGTATGCTGTTCCTCAGTGGAGCGAAGCACCGTGTCGGTCGCGTCGATCATGGCACGACCGACACCGATGATGATCCCGAAGAACAGGAACGGGGCATCACGATCTTCAGCGCCTGTGTGAAGTTCAAGTGGAAAGACTACGACATCAACTTGCTCGATACGCCGGGGCACGTTGACTTCACCGCGGAAGTGGAGCGTTGCTTGCGAGTGCTGGATGGCGCGGTCGTCGTGTTTTCAGCCCGCGAAGGAGTCGAAGCGCAAAGCGAAACGGTTTGGCGGCAGGCTGACCGATATGCCGTTCCCCGAATTGTCTTCATCAACAAGATGGATCGCGAGGGAGCTGACTTCGAATCAGTTTTCAATGACATTGAACCGAGGCTCGGTGGCAATCCAGTCGCAGTCGAGCTGCCGGTTGGGCAAGGGCCAGCCCACGTTGCCAATCCGTTTCGTGGTGTGATCGATCTGATCGACTTGAAGCTGCTTCAGTTCGATCCCAACACGCAAGGTAAGGAAGTTACCGCGACCGAGATTCCCGACGATCTGATGGATGAGGCTCTGTTGTGGCGCGAGCAATTGCTCGACGCCATTTATGACATCAGTGAGGAAGCAGCGGCTTTAGCGTTGGAAGATAAAGAGGTCCCGCGAGAACTGATGATTGCGGCGTTGCGGCAAGGCTGCATTGATCGCACTTTGCAACCAGTGCTGTGTGGATCGGCGTTGCACGGCATCGGCGTGCAACCGTTGATGACCGCGGTGGGCAACTTTTTGCCAAGTCCAGGCGATCGTCCCGCGGTAGAGGGTGTCGATCCGAAGAACGAAGACAAAGTATTGTTACGCGATCCCAATACGGGCGAACCGTTTTGTGGATTGGTGTTCAAAATCCTGCCGGCCAAGACCGGTGACAACTATTGGATCCGTATTTACAGCGGTAGCCTGAAGCAGAACTCACGTGTCTTCTGTCCCAATCGACAGAAGAAAGAAAACATCGCTCAGTTGTGGCAAATTCACGCGACAAAAAAGGATCGCGACGGACAGATCGATGTCGTTTCTGCTGGCGATATTTGCTGCGTGATCGGTCCGCGTTTCGCCATCACCGGTGACACCTTCAGTGATACCAAGGAACTGATTGAGCTACCCAGCATCAAGTTTGCAGATGCTGTGCTGTCGATGGCGATTGAGTCGGAAAGCACCAGCGACAAGAAGAAGTTAGAAGAAACGCTCAGTATGCTGCGTCGGCAAGATCCGACATTTCGCGCAGTTGAAAATGAGGAAACCGGGCAGACTCTCATCAGTGGGATGGGCGAGTTGCACCTCGAGGTGATTCAGCATCGGTTGACGCGTGACTTTGGCTTGAATGTCAAGTTCTACAAGCCAAGAGTCAATTATCGCGAAACGATTGGTGGGAGCAGTGACATCATCGGTCAGTGCAATCGGCAAATTGGCGCGACCCAAATGTTTGCTCGATTGAGCGTGCGTGTTTCGCCGCTTGAAGATAATTCGGCACCTGTATTGGTGTTCGATCGTCTGCCACCTGAGGTCGGTTTGCCGAACGCCGTACGCCAAGCTGCGATCGACGAACTCCGTGAGCGTGCCGCCGGTGGTGGATTATTGGCGGGCTTTCCTCTGTCAGGTGTCAAGATTGAAGCGTATGACGCTGAAATGCAGGAAGAGGGGAGTGACGAAGTCGCCTTCCGGATTGCCGCCGGTGACGCATTTGATCGGGCGTTGGAAGCGGCTGGTCCTGTGCTGCTTGAGCCGGTGATGCGGGTGGAAGTCACTACCCCCGAAGATTACATGGGCGAATTGGTGGGTGACTTGCAGCAGCGTCGGGCAATCATCGCGGCGACCGAAACACGTGGGGCGATGACGATCATCACCGCCCACGCGCCATTGAAAGAATTGTTCGGCTATTCGGGTGCTGTCCGCAGTTTGAGCCAGGGACGGGCTGCTGGCAGCATGGAGCCTCACAGCTATCAGCCTGCCCCCAAAGCGGATGCTGAGAGTTTTCAATATTGATCCGGTCGACATTTCTTGGTCA
The DNA here is from genome assembly GCA_029245125.1 of Rubripirellula sp. Classification (GTDB taxonomy): domain Bacteria; phylum Planctomycetota; class Planctomycetia; order Pirellulales; family Pirellulaceae; genus Rubripirellula. The sequence goes on along the minus strand of JAQWPZ010000285.1, from coordinate 18,169 downwards.
GCGCTGATCTCGCGGTTGCAGCATCCGCTTCATGGCGGACTGTTCAAGCGGTTCACCGCCGTCCGAAACACCGCGACTGACGGTGACCCAGCATCACCCCTGGGCAGCATGACGGCCCAGCATGATCACTAGGGCAGCATGACGGCCCAGCATGATCACTAGGGCAGCCTCTTTCGTTTCCCTGGCCGGATGGTCCGTTGTGGCTGTGGCTGTGGCGGGATTGGCGGTGTTCTGGATTGGGTGCGGCGGTCGTGAAAAATCGCCACATTCGCTACAGCTTCGCGTCAAGCTTTGGCAGAACGGGGTGGAACTCTCAAGCTGATGGTCCCGCTTGATCGGCAGCAAGCTATTTTCCCAGAGTCTCCTCTGTGGGCCAATGTTCTCACCGTGTGGCCGCAATTCTCCAGTTTGCATCGACTTGGTGGGATCAGGCGGCGTGGGAACGCTTGGTCCGTTTTGTTTCCCCACTGCGGATTTTCTCGTCATGGCGAATCTTGCTGCCTTCCACCAAAGTCACGATCGTTTCGGTCGCAGCCGTCGAGGGTTGTCCCTGATCGGGATCTCAATCGCGTTCGTCTTGGCTGCGGTTTTGGCCGTTTTCGGCTTACCTCAGGTCGTTCGGAGTGGCGAGCAGCGAAAGGCGTCGGAATCATTTCGATTTCTGTCCAGTGTCCGCGCGGCGCAGGCACGTTTTCGGGCCGAGCACGGTGTGTACGCATCGAAGATCAATCTGCTCGATCTTGAGCAAACCGCACCCCCCTATTTCTCGGTGGGCCGGATTTCGTCCGTGGAGGGTTGTCATTTTCGAGATGGCTGGAAGTTGACGCTCCGCCGCGTTGGCCGTAGCCGAGTCTATGGGACTTATGGGATGACCTTCACGCATCGCGGGTACGATGCGACGAGTAGCGAGCTGCCGCCGGGAATCCGCCCGCTGTAGGCTTGGCATGCCCGGGTTTTGGCGTTGCGAGCGATCGCCCCCGTTTTTTAGGCGGCTGCCATTGAATGGATGTCACTCCGTTTCGTGCCTTTTGGCAATCGCCGGCGTCTCTTGGGCGATCGTCGGTGCGAATTCTCGAAGATGAATTGGCGACAAAGACCAAGCTGGGTGGTTCTGCTGGTAAACTAGTGAAAGAAACGGAGTTGCTCTGCTTTTGCCCCTTTCCTACCATTCAGCGGGTCCTGCGACCTGCTTGATCACCGCGAATGACGTCACGATTCCTTTAGGATTGCCCCATGCCCCAATCACCGGACTGTTTCCTACACTCATCGGTCGCTCCAACGCGGCGACGCCCCACGCTGTGGATGGGCGTGGGACTGATGCTGGTCGCTGCCTGCATCGCCCCGGTCAACTCTTCGCAAGCTCAAGATGGCGCGGCCGTACAGGCCGCGAAGCCAGCCGCATTGGCAGAGCCTCGGAAAGAGGACCAAGTCGTTGCCCGGCTGATCGCGATGTTGATGCCTCGTAATCATATCTCCGGTGAGAAACTGAACGATACGATCAGCAAGCGAGCACTCGAACTGTTCGTCAAATCGCTTGACCCGATGAAGCTCTATTTTTACCAGAGTGATATCGATGAGTTTTCAAAGAGCGAAACCCGCATCGACGATATGTTGATGAATGGCGACCTGTCGCTCGGCTACGATATTTTTCGAAGGTTCATTCGGCGGGTCGATGAGCGAGTCGCAGTAGCTCAGGAGTTGCTCGATGGGGAGTTCGATTTCTCCAAAGATGAGACGATCGTGGTTGACCCCGATTCAGCCGTCTATGCCACCAATCCTGCCGAAGCGCGGGACCGCTGGCGGCGGCAAATCAAATACGCTCTGCTTGACCTGAAGGACGAGGGCAAAGAGGGTGACGTGGCGATTGACCAACTACGACGACGTTACAGTCGTTACGCAAAGCGTTGGAAACAAACCGATGGCGATGACCTGTTGGAAATGTACCTGACGGCGGTAACGACCGGATACGATCCGCACTCCACTTACATGTCTCCGGGGACACTTGAAGATTTCCAGATTCAAATGCGTTTGAACCTGGATGGCATCGGCGCACAACTTCGCGAGAAGGATGGCGTGACGGTGATTACCCGAGTCATCCCCGGTGGCGCTGCAGCCAAGAACGGGAAACTCAAAACGGACGATGTGATCGTCGCGGTTGGCCAAGGTGACGAGGGCGAGATGGTAGATGTCGTTGAGATGCCACTCACCGATGTTGTTGACAAAATCCGTGGACGAGCTGGATCGACGGTTCGTTTGGGTGTCAAACCGGGTGGCGTCGGCAATGTGGAGATTTACAAGATCGTGCGGGCTCGCATCGAGCTCGAAGAATCAGCCGCTCGCGGTGAGGTGATAGAGCATAAGAACCCGGTCACGGGTGAGCAGCTGAAAATTGGCTACATCAACCTTCCCAGTTTTTACTTGGACATGGAGTCAGCTAAGAAAGACAAGGCCGACTTCCGTAGCAGTACGCGGGACGTTCGTCGAATTCTGAACGGGTTCAATGAGCAGGGTGTCGACGGAGTCGTGCTGGACCTTAGCAAGAATGGTGGTGGCAGTCTGACCGAGGCGATCAACCTGACCGGGTTGTTCATCGACCGCGGGCCGGTTGTCCAAGTCAAGAACTCTGACGGATCGGTGCAACAGTACGCCGACGAAGAGAGCGGAACGACCTGGGACGGTCCGCTGATCGTGATGACGAGTAAATTCAGCGCAAGTGCCAGCGAGATTTTCGCTGGGGCGATCAAGGATTATGGCCGCGGCATCGTTGTCGGTGACCCCACGACGCACGGCAAAGGTACCGTGCAGACCTTGATGGATCTTGGCCGACAACTGTTCCGAACGCAGCGAGAAAACTACGGTGCTTTGAAGGTGACGCTGCAGCAGTTCTATCTGCCAGACGGTCAAAGCACCCAGCGAAACGGCGTGCCGGCCGACGTTGTTTTGCCCAGTATCACCGCCAAAATGGACATCGGCGAGGGCGACCTTCAATACGCGCTCGAGCACGATACCGTGAAAGCGGCTCGGCATGAGATCTACAGTATGGTGCCACCCGATCTGTTGGGTTCCGTTCGTCAGCGGTCAATGAAGCGAGTTAGCGAGAACGAAGATTTTCAGGACTTACTGCGTCGGGTTTCCTCCTACGTCAACCAGAAAGAGCAAGACGAAGTTTCGTTGGAAGAAGAAGCTTTCTTCGCCCGAAGGAAGGAACTTGACGCTCAAAAGGAAGAAGAGGAAGAGCAAGTAGAAGCGCAGATCGGTAGCGAAAAGATCTATCGTGACAACTTCTACAACCAAGAGGTCATCAATATCGCACACGATTACATTGATAGCCTGAGAAAACAAAACCTGGCAAAAGCTGGGTAATGGTTTCAGTTGACTGATTCAAAGAGAGCGAGCCGGTCGGAAACGTCGGCTCGCTTTTTTTATTGCCAGCCCAATCGCCTTCGATAAGAAATTTGAAAAGGACCAGCCTCTTTTGAGCAAGCCCAGTCTCTTTTGAAAAGGGGCAGTCTCTTTTGAAAAGGGGCAGGCGCCTTTATGGGCGGAACAAGCTCTTTTATGGGCAGAGCAGCTTCGCTGGCTTAATGGAACGGCTTCTTTGGTTAAGAGAGCAACGCGTCGTCGGTGACCCACCACTGGGTTGGGTGAATCAAGCGCGACGGGTAGACCTGTTCGTTGCCGCGACCGGACAGCACCTCTTCTAATGCTGGACGTTTGTTTTCGCCTGCAACCAAGAACCAAATTCGCAGACCTGAATTGATGGCTGCCGCGGTCAGGGTGTACCGGTAAGCGTCGAACTTCTCGACCCAGTTTTCGACGAACCAGAGTTTCTGTTCGCTCAAGGCATCGGTGTGCGGGAAGAGTGACGCGGTGTGACCATCATCCCCCATCCCCAAAAGCACCAGGTCCCAAGTTGGGAAGGCGTCATCCGGAAAGTGGGAACGCAAGGTTTCTCGATAGCGTTCTGCTGCCAGGGCTGGGTTTTGCGGATCGACGGCGACTGGATGAATGTTCATTGCCGGAGCCGGGACTCGATCAAGCCAGGCGGTCCTAACCATTTTGGCGTTGCTGTCGGAGTGATTGTCCGGCACATTCCGTTCGTCACCCCAGAACCAGTGGATTTGATTCCATGGTAGATCGCGTTCTGCAAGCAATTCATAAAGTCGCTTCGGGGTCGATCCGCCCGATAAGGCAACCCGAAAAGTATCTTGTTGCTCGAGCGTGATCGAAACCGCTTCGCAGAAAGCGTCGGCAACCGAACGTTGCAGTTGATCCACGTTCGGGAAGCGTTGGATTGGTAATCGCGGGAGAGGTGTTTGTTGGCCGGGTTGCGTCACTGAAACGTCTCCGAGTCTCCGGGGAAATCACCATTCTGAATCGCATCGGCGTAGTCCCTGGCTGCTTGCCCAATCGAACTGCGGATATCAGCGAATTGGCGAACGAACTTAGGGAGGTATCCGGAGTGAAAGCCGATCAAGTCGTGCGTCACTAACACTTGGCCAGTCACGTTTGGTCCAGCACCGATACCGATTGTCGGAACGGATATGGCAGCGGTGATCGCTGCACCGACTTCCGCGGGAACACATTCGATCAGTACGCAAAAGGCGCCTGCCGATTCGGCTGCTATCGCATCGGCAACCAATCGCTCAATGTCTCGTTGGACGCGATAGCCGCCGTCAACGTGGACGTTTTGCGGCCGCAGTCCGACGTGAGCCATCACTGGAATGCCTGCCGTGACGATGGCTTCAATGCGATGAGCCTGTTCGGCGCCACCTTCGAGTTTGACTGCGTGGCAATCGGTCTCTTTGAGAACCCTCGCGCTAGCCAACTGACTGCGGGAGATTTCTAGCTGTCCCTCGGGAAAGGGCAAATCGACCACCACCATGGCACGTTTTGCAGCGCGGCCCACCATTTCGGCGTGATAGATCATCTGATCCATGGTTACCTGCAGCGTTGTCTCGCGACCTTGCACGACCATGCCGAGCGAGTCACCCACGAGCAGTACATCAATCCCAGCCTCGTCCAAAATGCGAGCGGTGGGAAAGTCGTAAGCCGTCAGCATCGAAATCCGGTCACCATCGTCCCGGGAACGCTGAAGTGTTCGCGTCGTTACTCGTGAGCCAGGGGCTGTTTTTTTTCGCGTCATGCAAGATGTTCTAACCGATCGGCTGGGAGCCACAAAGAGCCAGTGCCATAAAGGGCCCGCCACAAATGGCCCCGAACCAACTAACTGTCGGTGAACCCACTCTTTTTAATCGCCCCCCGTGTTGGTGGTGTGTCTCGGTGTTCCAGAGTAACGCCTGAAGCAAGATTGGCGGATGCTCGAGTCCCTCGACCATTTTATCCATGGGCGTCTAAAATTGGACGCCTGGATAATCGGCCGGCAGAATGCCTAGGCGTCTGGGCCAATTGAAGGTTTGTCGCGTAGCATACGGTGCTGGCGAAATCTCCCTTGTCCGGGGCGTCTGTTACTGCTCGCCCTACTATCCCACCTCTCTCTTAAAGATTGCCAACTGATGAAGATGCGAATCTTGTTGAATTTGACCCTCTGCGTCGCTGTTTGCGCCCTGATATTTCCAGCGAGTGAAGCTCGTGCGGCTGAACTTGGTATTGGATCAAAGGCACCGGCACTCGATGTCGAACATTGGGTCCAAGACGGCAATGGGTTCTTCAAGCCAGTGACCGAATTCGATGCCGGCAAAGTCTACGTGGTCGAGTTTTGGGCAACCTGGTGTGGCCCTTGCATCGCCAGCATGCCGCACTTGGCAGAGCTGCAAAACAAATACCGCGGTCGTGGCGTTCAGATCGTCAGCATCTCAGACGAATCGCTCGATGAAGTGAAGGTTCTGTTGGCCCGAGAGAATTCGGATGTCGGCAAGACCTTTGAAGAGGTGACCGCCGCTTATTCATTAACAACCGACCCGGATCGCTCGGCTCATGTTGCTTACATGGAAGCAGCTAACCAAAGTGGTATCCCAACATCTTTCCTTGTCGGAAAGACTGGTCTTGTTGAATGGATCGGGCACCCCATGGAGTTGGATGGCCCCCTTGAGGCGGTCGTTACAGACAGTTGGGATCGAGAAGCGTTCAAAGCTGAAATGAAAGCCAAGGAAGCTTTCGATCGAAACATGCAACAAATCTCGATGCTGGCGGGAGCGGGCAAGTTTGATGAGGCGTTGGCACTGATCGACGCGCAAGCATCTGCGTCAAAATCGGAGCAGATCAAGATGCAATTGACGGCTGTTAAAAACAGTTTGAAACTGTCCGCTGGAAAGTTGGATGATGAAGTGTTGGCGTTTTATCGTGGCCAGATGCAAGAGATGAAAGGCGATGCGTACTCCATCGGTAGGTTCGGTTTTTCACTGTACACTCAGATGCAGCGTGGTGCTGATGTTGGTCCACTCGCGAAGGAAGCCGCAGCAGCCATCGCTGCTGAAGTCGACGGTGCTGATGATGAGATCAAGCCGCTGATGTACAACACGGTCTCCTTGTTGCAAGATGCACTTGGCAATTTGGACGGGGCGATCAAAGCACAGCAAGCGGCCATCGCTGCCTCAGAAGATCCTCGCCAAAAAGAACGGCTGCAGCCATTCTTGGACGAACTGATGAAGAAGAAAGAAGAGAAATAGTCGGGGCCTAACCAGCCACCGTGATTCTTGTCGCTTGGGTCCGTCTCGCTGTTTGGGAGGCTTGGCCCAAGCGATTTTTTTTGTCACCGATGCCATGTTTTGATTCGATTCGTCTTGCCCATCCAATCGATCCGTGTTCCCTGCGGTCGGTCGTCCCGGCCGAGCTGTGGAGATTCACTTCTCAAGCTGGCGGGATATCGTGGCAGAGGTCATACCGACGCCAGCAGGATTTCGCAGCCAAAACAGTTGCGATCGCAGCGACCCAGGCAGCGGTAAGCGAACCCGTTACGAAGGTGGCCATGGTGATTGATTCGGGAAGTGTTGCACGGCACCAAATGGCCCACCCGACTAACAATCCCAATGCCACGGCGATCAGGGTGGCTTTGCCCAGAAAGGACAGCTTCGCCCTGATCATCATCGCCAACCCTTCAGCGTGCTCATGGTGTGGGTAAGTGAGGAAGATGGCGTTCTCGGCCGCGAATGTGATTACGGCCAACGCATTCAGCAGACCGGTCCACATCAGCATCTGTGGCCAGCCTGGTCCAATCGTAATACCAGCGATCACTAACGTCAGCCATTGATAAATCCAAGTGATCATCACCGGCAGTGCCAGTTGACCAATCACCATCGACAGTGGGTCAACAGGCAGTGAGCGTAGCAACAGCATGCGTTTTAGGTCTCGCCGAAAATCAATTCTGAGTGCAGGCGGGGCAAGGAGCATCGTGCACATCGCGATGCCGCCCACCACAAAGAACCACTGTTCAGTCGCTTGGCCAGTCAACAGAGGTGACAAGCACAGCAGGGTTGGGACTGCAAAACTGAATGCAATCGTGCTGCGGTATCGGATGACACTTACCCATTGTCGCGAGATGACTGCGATCGTGTCACCCGCCCATGATGGGGCGAATCGTGCTGCTGTTTGACGCCAGCGGTTTGGCTCTTTGCGATGCACATCGAGCCACTGATTTTGATTGCGACTGCATTGTCCGCGATCGAGTCGTTGACGTTCACGTCGCAGCAGGCACTGTTGGCTCCACGCATCAACTTTGACCAGCGCGATGATCGCGACTGGCAGGCTGCCGATCGCGATAAATAGATTACCCAGGGTCGACAAACCGAATGATTCTTCAATCGCGAGGTTGGCTGCTGCGGTCCAGGGAACAGCCAGCCATTGAATCATTTCGCTGGCTGCCAGTTGTCCCAGAGCCTTGAAGCCATTCAGGAGGTAAATCAGCGTTGGTGATCCGAAGGGAGTGATCGCGATCATTCGCGTAATCACTTGGATCGCTGCTGCTGCGGCAATGCATGTGATTGCCGTACGGAACCGTCGTTTTTGCTTGTGACTGATTCCGGTGGACCAGCGGGCGATCAACAGTCGGATGATTTCCAGCAACAGCAGTGAACAGAAGATTCCCGTCACCAACAACGGGACATATTGGACATCCATCGCCAACACAACGGTCAGCAGTAATGTTTTTAACAGCGTTGGCAAGATCATGCTGCCGACGTGGTATGTCGCCAGGGACGATCGTCGTACCGGTGCTCCGCCGAGCCAGAGTCCTTCTGCCGCAGTCAGTTCCGAATCCGACGCTGCCCGTGAGGACCAGACACAACGAAGACAGTGGTACAGCGCGTACAGCACCATGCCACCAGACAACCATAATCGCAGCCGTTCGGGATCTGCCGTCTCACGTGATGAGAGGATAAAGACGCCATTGATTAGGTAAAGCAGAAAGAACGCGACTGCCAGCGTGGTCGCCAGGACCCGTCGCGGCGAGCGAATTCGGTTCAGCGTTCTGCGGATTCGAAAACGACAACGCATCGCTGTGAGGCGAGCCAAGTTGAGGTGAGTTGCCGGGCGATCCCAATTTCCTGTGATCACGTTGCTTGACCATCCTTCTCGCGATATCACGAACACACCTGATCACGTTGGAAATCTCGAATGGCGATGGTTGCTGGTAAACTTGATCGCTCATCATCCAGCGAGAGTTCACCCGTCGCCGCAAAGTAAGCTTCTTCGAGTGATCGAGCGGTCGGATATTTGTCTTGTAATCGATCGGAACGGTCAAAGAATTGTTCTTTGCCTTCGGTGATGACGAGCAGGTGTGTGCAGACCGATTCGATCATTGCCAACAAGTGACTGCTGATAAGGACAGTCGTGCCAGCTTCGGCGCGTTCCCGGACCGAATCAAGGAGTGCGCGGATTCCGGGAGGGTCGAGTCCGGTGAGAGGTTCGTCCAGAAGCACGACTTGGGGGTCAAACAGATACGCGCAACAGACGGCAAGTTTCTGACGCATGCCTCTCGATAACGTCGTCGCGCCAGCTTCGTATTTTTCCAGCAGGTCGAATTGTCTCAGCAATTCAATTGATTTCTGTTGATGATCCGTGACTCGATAAAGCTGTCCGATGAAATCGAGATGCTCACGAACTGTCAAATCATCGAACAGAGGTGGGTCGTCGGGGACGTACGCCAATCGCTGCTTCAGTGGCAGCAAGTCACCCGACAAGTCGCATCCGGCAACTTGCAAGTTCCCCGATGTCGCGGGGATCAATCCTGCCAAGCATCGAAGGGTCGTGGTTTTGCCCGCTCCGTTGGGGCCAACCATGCCGCAGATCTGTCCGGGTTCGAGAGCGAACGAGATGTCGTCGACCGCCAAGTGGTCTTCATAAAGCTTGCGGAGGCCGTGGACTTCGATCATGCCGGAGACCAGATAGAGGGTGGGCGGGAAGATGAGATAAGGGTGAGTCCTAAAAGTTAGCTCACAACTGAGCATCAGCGGAGTCTCTGATCGCTTTGCGAAGTGGTATCGCTGGCCAGTTTTAATCTGCCATTTTTAATCTGCTTGGGCGTATCGCAGACGACGATCACCATGCCGCAGGCGACCATGCCAATTGGAGCAGTTAATTGGGGCCTGTTTATTGGGAGTAGGGCCAAATAGTCAGCAATCGCTGGCGTTGCAGGCTGCCCCTCATCGACACAATCGATACCGTTGGTTTAACCTGCTTCGATGTCTGAGCCTCATTCTGAACACCGGCAAGAAGCATCCGAGCCGGATACCGAGAACCTCTCGGCTTGGGCGCCTCTATCGGTTCCGGTTTTTCGCGCGTTTTGGTTTGCTTCAATCATTTCGAACCTCGGTACCTGGGTTCACGAGGTGGGTGCCGGTTGGTTGATGACGGAACTCGATTCGTCACCCGAGATGGTGTCAGCCGTCCGTTTGGGAATCTCAGCGCCGACCATGTTGTTGGCGATTCCTGTTGGTGTGTTAGCAGATCGGATTGATCGCCGCACGCTTTTGATTTCGACCCAGATCATGTTGTTCGCAACGACGTCAACACTCGCAACCTTGACGTTGATGGGGGTCATCACTTCCTGGGTGTTGCTCGGGCTGTCGTTTTTGATGGGTGTGGGGACCGTGCTATACCTCCTTGGTTGGCAGGCAACAGTCCCGGCACTGGTTCCCACGAATCAGATTTCCCGTGCCGTCGCGTTGGGGAGCATGAGTTTTAATTTGGCTCGCTCAATCGGTCCGGCAATCGGTGGCCTGCTGATTGCCTTGGCGGGTGTTTGGATTGCGTTTGCAGCCAACGCGCTCTCCTTTTTGGTGGTGTTGATCTTGTTGCTGCGATGGCGTCGTGAGCGTGTGGAATCGGCTGCCGGACTCTCGTTTGGGCAATCGATGACCGAAGGGTTTCGGTTCGTTGCCGGCAGTCGCACGATGAGGCACGTCTTAGTCGGCGTGCTGAGCTTTTTGGTGCCGGCGACTTCGTTGTGGGCGCTGCTGCCGCTGGTGGCTCGTGAGCAACTTGGGATGCAGGCCCAGGGGTTCGGGTTACTCGTGACGATGATTGGACTGGGCGCTGTCGCCGCCGCTCGGGTACTGCACTTGCTTCACCAATGGTTGGGGCGTGATCGAACGGTGACGTTGGCCATGCTCGCCTTTGCGGGCGGATTGACGACGCTCGGGTTCAGTCACAGCGGGGTGATTGCTTTTCCCGCGACCGTCGTGGTCGGCGCCGCCTGGATGATTGTCTTGACGACACTCAATGCGAGTGCTCAGATGATACTGCCCAATAGGCTTCGGGCCCGCGGCATGGGATGCTATCTAACCGTGATGGCGATTTCGATGTCGATCGGCTCGGTCTTGTGGGGACAAGTCGCCGGTTGGGTCGGGCTTTCCTCGGCACAGTGGATCGCAGCGGCGGCGCTGCCGGTTACCGCCGCTATGCGAGCTATCTGGTTTCGTATCGAATCTGCCAAGTCATGAGCTTGGAGTCGAACGGGTCCATCCGAGATTGCGTCCACCTTTTCTCAACGCTGTCACCCACCTGCTGACCTAGCTCAGCATGTAGCCTTCTTCCCCGTGGTCATTGACATCCAGTCCACGTTGTTCGGCTTCGGCGGTGACTCTCAGTCCGATAGAGATATCGATAAGCTTTAGCATCACGTAGCTGCCGACCCCCGCGAAGATTACGGTCACGCCAACGGCGGTAATTTGGCCGAACACCAAGCCAAAGTCGCCACCCGATTCGATCAATCCAATGGGGACACCGTTACTGACGTCCCAGCAAGCTCGCGAAGCAAACACTCCGGTCAAAACGGCGCCAAGCGTTCCGCCGACTCCATGGACACCGAATGCATCAAGTGCGTCATCGTACTTCAACGTATGTTTGAGCTTCGAGCAGGCGATGTAACAAACGATTCCTGCCATCGCTCCCATGATCAACGCTGGCATTGGTTGTACGAAACCAGCCGCGGGAGTGATGCAGACCAATCCGGCGACCGCGCCGCTGCTGGCGCCCAGTACGGTCGGTTTGCCGAGCACAAACCACTCGGTCAAAGCCCAAGCGACAGCACCCGCCGCGGCGGCAAAGTGCGTCGTCGCAAATGCACTGCTGGTCAATCCATCTGACGCCAGTTCGCTGCCGGCGTTGAACCCGAACCATCCCACCCACAGCATGGCGGCACCCAGTGCCGTGTAGGTCAGGTTATGGGGCTGGATCGGTTCTTTCAAATATCCCATCCGTGGCCCGATCAGGATCGCGGCCACCAGTGCCGACACGCCGCTGCTGATATGCACCACGGTGCCTCCGGCAAAATCCAACGCACCGCCTGCGATCGCCTTGTCGCCGGCGAAGTAAGAGAGCGGGCCCTCATCCCAGACCCAATGGCATAGCGGGCAATAGATAAAGGTTCCCCAGAAAATTGCAAACACGACCATCGCGCTGAATTTCATTCGCTCGGCAAACGCACCACAGATCAAAGCTGGCGTGATGATAAAGAACATTCCCTGAAACAGCATGTGCGTCAGACGTGTCATGCTGCCTTCCATCGGCGTGACTGGCTCGCTTCCGTTCCATTCGCGTTGGACACCATTCATGAATACATACTCGAAGTTGCCAATCCAACCGCCGCTGCCGCCAAATGCGAGCGAATAGCCGTAGAGCGCCCAGATGAAGGTCATCAGCCCCATCAAAAAGATGCACTGCATCAACACGCTCAGCACATTCTTGCGACGCACTAATCCGCCATAGAACATTGCCAAGCCGGGTGCGGTCATGAACAACACCAAGACGCAACAGGTCAGCATCCAAGCGTTGTGCACGGCGACTGGTCCATTGGCGATTTCATCGTCTGTCAGCGCCCCTGGGCTAGTTTCAAAAGTGGCAGGCTCTTCCGCGATGACGTCGGTTTGAGCCCAAACTTCCGTTGAAGATAAGAAACTTCCCAGGCCAACCAGACATGCCAGAATCACAAGACGAAATGCAACATTCACAACGAAAAAACCTTTCTCTGAATCCACTGCCCGCGGCGGTCGCATGAGTCGTTGCCCCCAGAGGACAACTTCTGATGGTCAAGAGAATAAACGCGCCGCTTCTGGCTTCCTAGGACGGTCCCCCTAAACGGGCGGGGCGCGTTCGTGATGTTGGTTCGTCCGCAAGCCGGGAGGCAGTGAAAAACCGCCGCAATCAGGGCTGATTGCGGCGGTGACGAGATTATTGGACTGGCGGGTCAGCCAATCAAATTTTTCTGACTTCAGCAGATCAATCCATCGAATAGGCGTGAGCACCGTGCTCGGAGATATCAAGACCTTGGGCCTCTACTTCAGCACTCACTCGGACCCCCATGGTTGCTTTGAGGATGGTGAACACAATTGCGGAGAAGGCGAAGCCGAATCCACCAATCGCGAACGTGCCGATCGTCTGCCAAAGCAGACTGTGCTCTGGGTTGAGGGAGAAGATGCCGACGGCGATCGTCCCCCAGACTCCGCAAACACCATGCACTGAAATCGCACCGACGGGGTCATCGCACTTGATCTTGTCGAAGAACAGAATGGATGCGACGACCAAGCCGCCTGCCACGCCACCGATGATGATGCTCGATCCCTCACCCACCGTATCGGCTCCGGCAGTGATCCCGACCAGGCCAGCCAAGATGCCGTTGAGTGCCATCGAGACGTCTGGTTTGTTCAGCAACACCCAAGAACTTACGATCGAAACGACTGCTCCGGCAGCTGCCGCCAAAGAGGTGGTGACGAAGACATAGGAAACGGCTTTCGGATCAGCCGACAACACAGAGCCACCGTTGAAACCGAACCAGCCGAACCACAACAAGAACACGCCGATAGCGGCCAGTGGCATGCTGTGACCAACGATTGGTTTGATACCTTCGGGAGTGTACTTGCCCATTCTTGGCCCAAGAATGATGACACAGGCCAAGGCAGCAAAACCGCCGAAGCCGTGCACGATGCTCGATCCTGCAAAATCATGGAAACCGTTTTGATTGAGCCAGCCACCGCCCCATTGCCAGCTGCCGCTGATGGGATACGCGAAGCCGACCAGCAAGGTCGAAAAGAGCATGAACGTTGGTAATTTGACACGTTCAGCGACGGCACCCGAGACAATGGTTGCGGCAGTCGCCGCGAACATCGACTGGAAGATGAAGTCGCCCCACCAAGTGTATCCCACGTTGTATTGGGCGGTGGTCATGGCGGTGTCCGTCAGGTCGGCGCCGAACCAGCTGCCGGTCGCGAAGTAGCCGTTAAAGTCGCCTGGGTACATTGCATTGAAACCCCACGCTGCGTAGAGCAACAGGCCAGTACAAATGATCCAAACATTCTTGAAGATAATGTTGACCGCATTCTTCTTCTGCGTCAGCCCTGCTTCCAGGGTGGTGAAGCCGAGGTGCATGATGAACACCATCGCGGCAGAAATGCAGATCCAGAGGTTGTTTACTGAAAATTCCGCGAACGGCATGATCTCTTCGGTCGCGGCACGATCCGTCACGGTCGTCGCAGCTTCCTCTTGAGGCGGAGTTTTCTCTTCACCAGCAGTGGCAACTTCATCAACCGTTTCTTCGGTTGCTGGTTCTTCGGTTGCTGGTTCTTCGACGGCCACGACCTGTTCGGTAGTGACCTCTTCGGTCGTCTCTTGCGACCAGATAGGTTGGGCCAGTGATACCACCAATCCGAGGACGGTGGACCCAACAAGTAGGCGATAATAATGACTCACGAAAGGTCTCCTTCAGTGTCAATCTCTTTACGAAATCACACTCCAAGTCGGATCATAGGAAATCCGCTTCACGTGCTGATCGGCCGCCTGTTCCGGAGTCTACGGAACACCGATCAACACGCACAAAGAGTGCGTGAATTACGTCGCAAGGCATACGAACCCGGCGACTTGAAACAGGGTAGGTGCGCGGCGAGTCGATTGAAAGAGTTTGCTTTCGCCAGAAATTCGGCGGGTAACCGAGCCCGACCGTAACGGCGACGTGGGGCAAATACGCCCCCCTTGAAGCCGATATTTTTTTTTCGGCGCGGGGGGTAGGGTTCAATGCCGAATCAGCCTTCGGCTACCCGCAAAAGCCTTGCGTTCTACCCGCCCCAGAGGCACCAAAAAGCAGTGTCCTGATCCCTTGGAAACGCAAGCGGCCCAACGGTTTAGGGGAAACCAGGGCACTCGTGATTTCGGTTGCTGTGGATCGTCGTTTCGCCGTCGTTTTGGTTAGGCCTGTTCGCCATCGCTGAGGACGGCCATGAAAGCTTTTTGACTGATCTCGACGTTTCCAATCGCCTTCATCCGCTTCTTGCCTTCTTTTTGCTTCTGCAGCAGTTTTCGCTTTCGGGTGATATCACCGCCGTAACACTTGGCGGTCACATTCTTCCGCATTGCCGGAACGGTTTCTCTGGCAATCACACGGCTGCCGATCGCCGCCTGAACGGCCACTTCAAACATGTGGCGTTCGATTTCCTTTTTCAGTTTTTTCGCAACCGCACGGCCTCGTCGGTCCGCGTCCGCCTTGTTGCAAACCACGCTCAGTGCATCGACCCGCTTGCCATTGACCAGAATGTCCAATCGACACAGATCGGCTGGTTCGTAACCGATCATTTCGTAGTCGAGGGTTCCATAGCCCTTTGTGCAGCTCTTGATCTTGTCGTGAAGATCGTAAACGACCTCTGCGAGTGGAATGTCGTAGGTCAGCATGGCCCGCTGCATGCCGAGATATTCCTGCGACTTCTGAATACCGCGTCGCTCCTGGCATAGCTTCATGACGGCGCCGATGAAATCGTCGGGAACGATGACATTGCAACGAACGATGGGTTGGCGAAACTCTTCGACATCACCCGGGTCAGGAACGTCCTGTGGCTTGTGGATGGTGATCGTTTCGCCACGTTTGTCGATGATCTCGTACGTTACGTTCGGGGCGGTTTGCACCAAGTCGATATCAGCTTCGTTCTCCAGTCGCTGCTGGATGATCTCCATGTGCAGCAAGCCCAAGAATCCACAGCGAAACCCGAAGCCGAGTGCGTCGCTGGTTTCTGGTTCAAATTCGAAGCTCGGATCGTTGATCGCCAACCGTTCTAACGCGTCGCGTAGCTCACTGAAATCTTGGCCATCGCTAGGGAACAGACCGCAGTAGACCATTCGCTTGGGTCGCGCGTAGCCAGGCAATGGTTCAGCCGCTTTGTCGCCTGGAACGCTGATCGTGTCACCGATGTGCACATCCCCCAGGCTCTTGATGTTGCAGATCAGGTAACCGACTTGGCCGGCAATCAATTCTTCGCAAGCTTCGCGGTGCGGAACAAACTGTCCGAGATCGACCACATCGTGTTGCGTGCCG
This sequence comes from Rubripirellula sp., assembly GCA_029245125.1. Taxonomy (GTDB): domain Bacteria; phylum Planctomycetota; class Planctomycetia; order Pirellulales; family Pirellulaceae; genus Rubripirellula. The sequence continues at coordinate 2,418 of JAQWPZ010000285.1, read as the reverse complement.
GCTCGCAGGAAACGAATTTTTTGGCCCTTGCGGACCGTTCCTTGCATCACACGAACGTAGGTGATCGCGCCTCGGTAATCGTCATAGTTGGAATCGAAAACCATGGCCTGCAGCGTCGCATTCGGGTCGCCGGTCGGGGGCGGTACGCCTTCGACGATTGCATCCAACAACCCCGCAACACCCTCGCCTGTCTTGGCGCTTACCTTGACACATTCGTCGGGGTCTGTTCCCAGCGAATTCATCATCTCTTCGGCGACTTCTTCGGGGCGAGCATGTGTCAGGTCGATTTTGTTGATCACCGGAATGATCTTCAAATCGTGCTCCATCGCCGCATAAGCATTGGCGACCGTTTGGGCTTCGACGCCCTGAAACGCATCCACTAACAACAACGCTCCCTCGCAGCACGCCAGCGACCGCGAAACCTCATACTGAAAGTCGACATGTCCGGGCGTGTCGATCAGGTTGAGTTCATAAGTCTCCTTGCCCTGTTTGAACTTCATTGCGACCGCGCGAGCTTTGATCGTGATCCCCCGTTGTCGCTCAAGTTCCAGGTCATCCAGCACCTGTTCTTTCATCTCTCGCGTCGTCACGGTGCCAGTCGCTTCCAGCAAACGATCGGCCAAGGTGCTTTTACCGTGGTCAATGTGCGCGATGATGCAAAAGTTTCGAATCTTGGATGACATGCCGTTTTTCTTTTCTTTCTCAGATCGATGACGAAGCGTTGGTGCCTGCACCTTCTTCGGGATGCGTAGCCGACAGTTCGTCGCATGGTTCTCTGTTCAAGACATGTCACGAAGACGTGACATGTCGGTCGCCTGGCCGATGTGGCCTGACGCGGTCTCTGGTTTCATTTTGGTCATGACTGCACGGGCTGCCTTGGTGCAGCACTCGCTTGTCGCCGGGATCCGCTTGGATTGTTCCCGGACTCATCGCCCGGGTCGCGTCGGGATCGTGTCCCTGTCTCGTAGCCCCTGTCTCGTAGCCCCTGTCTCGTCTCTCCGTATCTCAGCCGCTGTTCATATTTCTATTTCTGATCATGGTTCGGCCCGTCGTGGGGCAGCTTCCTGTCAAATTACGGGCTGTTTCGTTTCATGTTCATGCCTCGCAAATCCTGCGACGCCGAGGTAACCGGCATCCGCCCCCAGGTTCGCGAACTTGATTGTCGTTCCTGCGAACACATTGTCGAAGGTCCGATTTTTAAACTCGAGGGCAATTCCTGCCAAAAATCGCTTACCAATAGAGCAGTTAGCGCCGCCAAAATTCATTGCCCCCCCTAAAACAATCGAACCGGGGTCCAAAGTGTGAACCAAGGTCGTGATCCCAATTCCCAGCCAATACGCCGTTTCATCGACGATTTTCAGCGCTAATTCGTCTCCCGCCACCGCTGCTTCATAAACTCGCTTCGCCGTCAGCTCGGAATTCTCCCCACCCAGCAATCCACTGAGTGAGCTTTCGGCCCCCTCGGTCAGACGTTGACGTGTTCGCTGCACGACTCCGCTAGCCGATGCGTAGGCTTCCAGCTGTCCCCGACCGCCGCCCCACACGCAAAGTTGTGCGGTGGGCGACGGGTCAATCACGATGTGCCCGCATTCGCTGCCGAAACTGTTGACGCCGTTGACTAATTCACCGTCCACGATGATACCGCCACCCACGCCGGTTCCGAGCGTCAGCAAGATCATCGAGCTGTCATCGCGGCCGCTGCCAAGCCAGAATTCTCCGTAAGCAGCAGCGTTCGCATCGTTCAGAAAGGAAACCGGCAATTGCAGCCGCTCGGCAACGCGATCCCGAATCGGATAATCCCACCAAGATGGCAACTGCGGAGGCGCAACCAAATAACCGGTGTTTAAATCCATCGGTCCTGGTGCTCCCAACCCGGCCGCAGCGATCTGCCCTGCCGATTCCAGCCGGGTATTGATCGCATCGACCACCTCACCAATCCGATCTACTGCCGAATCGGCACCTTCACTTTCCCGCGTGGAGACCTTTTCGAAGGCGAGTGTTTGGCCGACTTGGTCGACGAGTCCGATCTTGATACCGGTTCCACCAACATCGAGCCCCCAATAAAAAGGAGGCTCAGCTTGATTGACTGCAATAATCTCACGTGGAGAGGTCATGGGCAGGGTTAAGATGGGGGGGTTGCGGATTGCCTTCGGGGCTCAGAGCTGTTCCTGCGGAGTATAGGAGCGTGCTAGTTTTGCCACAACGAGCGTTTTTGAGAGCGGTCGGCCCGAGTTCGATCGTTCCGACCGAGCCACCCCAAAGCAGAGTTCACTGCGACGGAATGCCGTCAAACCAGAGAGTTAAATGAGACCGCGGTATCGTTGAATGCTGCCGACGCGGCGGAAGTCAGATGAATCCGAGCATCGAAGACGGACCGATCGTGGGTACCCAACAGCCGCCGGACGGCTCTCCCTTTCC
>JAQWPZ010000203.1 GCA_029245125.1 Rubripirellula sp. | reverse complement strand
GGCGAAAAACTTTGGTCCAAGGCGGTGGATGTGACTGACACGACCAACATTAGTGCGGGTGGTGGAAGCTTGACTTTGATGTACGCCAACGGGCACGTTGTCCTCTGCGGAGCCAACGCTAACGGTCACTATTGGAAGCAGTTTCTAGCGGGGGAATTTGACCGGCGAAAATTGATTGTGTTGGACGCTATCGATGGAAGTGAGCAATGGTCAAAAAACGCCAACTATATGAACCGACCGGCGATCATCGGTAACGAAATCTTTGCCGAGCCTTGGGCGTTCGAGTTAGCCACCGGTAAACCAAAAATGCGACCGCACCCGTTGACCGGCAAAGAGAGTGAGTGGCGTTTTAGTCGTCCAGGCCACCACTGTGGTGTGATCACCGCAACACCCAACATGTTGTTCTTTCGGTCGGGCTTTATTGGCTACTACGACCTTTACCGTGACAGTGGGACACGGCACTTCGCGGGACAACGCCTGGGATGCTGGATCAACGCGATTCCCGGAAATGGATTGGTGATGATTCCGGAAGCAAGTGCTGGCTGTGTATGCCAGTTCTCGATTGCATCAACAGTCGTAATGGAACCGAAGGTCGAGAACAAATCCTGGGGGATTCTCAGTGCTGTCGGCCCGACGACTCCTGTTAATCGGATCGGAATCAACTTTGGTGCACCGGGGGATCGCAAAGACCTGTCAGGCCGCGAGTGGTTCGGCTATCCGCGTCCATTGACGAGGAATCGGCTGGAGTTCGTATTTGACTTGAAGCCAAAGCTTGCCAATGGGGGCGGTTGGTACAGCCGGAATGTTGAATCGGTGAACCTGGGGAATGTCGAATCGCCATGGTTACTGGCATCTGGTGGACGAGCCCTGCAACGGTTCGAAATACCACTGCTGGGAAAAGGTGATGCAGCGTCAAACTATGACGTCAAATTCTACTTCGCCAACCTTGAATCGAGCGACTCTGCCGCTTTTGAGATACGCGTTCAGTCGAAGGCGGTTCGGTCAGGCGTCGTGCTGGCAGGAGCTTCCGCGGGGCAAATCAACGTCGACACAATTGAATTGTCAAAAGTCGCAGTCGAAAAAAACCTTGTCGTTGAATTTCAATTTGATGAACAGGGTGAGCCACCGGTTTTGTCCGCAATCGAAGTCACGCGAACCGAGGCGGCGACACGATGAATCCGACTGGAAGCGTTAACAGAAGGATCTTGTGGTTCGCTTGAGAGATTCCATCGTTTGGGTTGCGTGCTAGAATCGGAAACGAATTTGGCACGCGGGCCGGTGGATAGTGCCGGTCGCAGACTCTCGCCCTCGCTTCGGTTCACCTGCAACCAGTTCGGTTCACCTACAGCCAGTTCGGTGCAGGTGGCGGATCTCAATGTTTGACGGTTAGCGAAACCGAAATGAATAGAGATTTGCGTCCTCCATTTCAAACATGATGCGGATTGGTTTTTCCGCGAGTGCTTGCAGGTTTGTTCGAACACCCCATTGAACTTGATGAGCAGTTGAATCGCCCGAAACTGGCTGGCAGTCTGAACTCGCTAGGCCTTTGATCGGTGTGCCGTCAAGTTCTTGAAGCTCAACTCGGATCGAACCGGTCGAGCTGGTTTGGTAGTTAATCTCTAATTGGTCGCCCGTGAAAACAAGCGGCTTGGTGAGAAGGTTTCCACCACGGTTATCGGAAGTAACGGATGCAAATCCATCCAAACGATAAGCAAACCGGCGCAACCGGCTGTTTGGTCCTGTGTAGTAGGCTTCCGTAGCGTAAACGCTCAATTCGCGTTTTTGACCTGGCAATTGCAAAAGTCCCCAAGCCATGTAATTACTGCGATTGCCGTTGCGGTCTGCTGGTGCATCTTCTGGGATTAGGGCATCAGACCAACGCTGGAAGTGCAAGCCATCTCGGCTGGACATGAAAACCGGTTCAACTCGCTGACCTTGATTCGGTAGGTAGCGTGTTGGAAAGCCGAGGAAAATCTGTGGTGCGCGCTCGTATTGACGGATCGCATTGGTGTAGAGATGTTCCCGAGCGGTTTCCGTATATTTCAATGGAACAGGTTTGGTCCACGTCAAGAAATCAGTGGACTGAGCTTGCATGATGTCGCGTTTGCCTTTGTTAAACCAGCGGTGATAGTCCCGGTAGACCCCCGCAACTTGGTCATAGAAAGCAAGGTTTTGGGAGTCGAATGCGCCCTCGGTAATGACCGGTTCATCATGCATTAATTCCCAATGGATGCCGTCGGGTGAACGAAATGCGAACAGTCCATGTTTTGAAGAGGTATCGTTTTTGTTCAATGAACGGCCTCTAGCTAATGCTTTGTATCGTGCTTGTGGCTTGCAATTGGGATTCGTGTCTTTGAACGGTGTAAAGTTGTGGCTGCCGACGCCATCCCAGACAATGTTGTTCTCCTTCGATCCTTCGAATTCGTATAGGCCCAGTGGGGGCTTGATCCAAGTCACGCCATCGACGCTCTCGGCGTAACAAACCACTTCTCGATGGGTCGCCCGTTTGGATACTTCGTCCCAATGGGATCCCCGGTAGTACATCCGGTATTTGTCGCCGTCTTGGAAGAGTGTGTAGTAGGCGCACGTATTGCCTTCCCATGGTTGGTCGGTCACTAGCACCACCTCTCGTGCTTGGGGTCGCTCGACCTGAATCTGCGCATTGTCCATGCGGTCAATCAAGAAATTATCGACGAACAATTGTCGTTGTTCCCCAATCGTGATCGGTTCGATCGCCGTAGCGGTGATCGCCCACAACATGGCGAATGATGCTGAAAGCACAGTAAAAGGATTCATGGTGTCAGTTCCTCGATAAATCTGCGAGAGCGAAAATGTTGGAGATGGCAATGACTTCGCTCGGCTGCTTTGCTTGATCTGGGCTGCATTGCGAAGGGCTGCATTGTGGAAGGGGGGACTTGTGGAAGGGGGGACAGCGATGCATTGTCAATGGTGCCCGATACCGGCGATCTTATCGCGGGCGATGGTGTTACTTTAGAATTCGGTTTTTAGCCGGCTGCACTACCTGGTTTGTTGCCATGCAAGGGCGTTAAATCAGTAATCTTGGTGATCAAGAAGTGATCACCTTGTTTGCTGCCGGTGCCAGTTAGTTTGATTGGTGTGCCGCAGTGATACGCCAAGTTGAAGTCGTGGAAGTCTCGGAAGGCGACTTCAATGCGAATGGCTTTGGTGTTTTCTACGTCGACATAGAAGACTCTTGCTTCGTCCAGATCATCTGATAGTCGCAGTCGACCTTGGACTGTGATCGTATCCTTTTCGTGGCGGACCCAGCTTTCGAAAGGAATTTCACGGTAGGGTTGGAAATCGGAGTTGCTGAGGCCTGGAAGTGCATCAGATGTTTCAGCGAACGAGTCAATCGGGATGTCAAATAAATCCAAGAGTGACAAGTGCAATCGACTCAATTGCTGGTTTTTCGAATAGCGGACGTAGCGTCCCGTTTTCAGTCGACCACTGGCTTGGCCAGCTAACACGATTGGAATCCGCGTCGCGGTGTGATTGTCACTGTGCCCCATGCCAGAACCGAACAGCACCAAGCAGTGTTCAAGGAGGCTGCCATGTTGATCACGATAAGATTTCAATCGATTCAGCAACGAATCAAACTTCTCCATATGCCAAAGCGAGATTTTCAAAAGGGAATCGAGATTGCTGCGAGAGAAGTTACGGAAAAAATGAGATAGGTAATGGTGTTGTTCGGTAATGCCAAGAAAATCAAAGACCATTCGACTGTTGCTATTTCCAAGCATATAGGTGATGCATCGTGTGGAATCCGTCCATAGCGCTAGTGCGATCAAGTCGAACATCGACTCGACTTGATCATCGAGGTTGGCGGGTGCTGATGGGCGTTCAAGATTGCCGGCGGAGTTCCGGTTGTTTGGGATTTGGGTTTGCAGATTCTGCAGTCGCTTTTCTGTATCCCGCACGACGCTCAAATATTGATCAAGCGTTCGTCGATCTTCGGCACCTGCCTTGCGGGATAGTGAACGAGCATCGTCACCGACGCGATCTAACAAGCTGGTCATCTCACGGCGACGGACTGGGTCACGTAAAGGGCTTCGGAAAAGACGATCGAATACCAGTTGTGGATCACTCTCGCGAGGTATTGGTGCGCCGTCTGTCCCGTAGGAGATGTAGCTGCAGCCAATTTGATTCGGAAACAAACCTTCGGTTGTTAATTCCAAAGACCGGTGGGCAGTATCGCCAGCGATTCGATTGGCGATCAACTGATCGACCGACGCTGACTTGGTGTTTCGATGGTGGCCACTTAGAAACCGGCGAGTGGAATTGGCGTGCGACGAGAAGCCAAAGTCGCCCATGTTGTCCAAAAACAGCAGGTCTGCTTTGTGATGTGCGAATGGCTTCATCAGCGGTGAGGTACGGAAGTCGAATTCGGAGCCTCCGCTGATATTCCAACTCGGTGGATGAACTCCGTTAGGTTTGAACAGCGTGACAAACCGTGTTGGTGGCGCCGCGGCGGTCGCTCCGCTCGCGGTTTGCCCCATCAAGTTTAGAAATGGTAGTGGCAATAGCGGTCCAGTGGTGCCACGCAAAAAAGTACGACGGTCGATTCGCCAAGTCATGGTCGGTCCTCAATACTTTTCCAAACAGTCTGTTGAAACGGCAAGCTATCAACTACCGCGTGAATCAGCGTGCCAAATGTGGCGTCACCTTGACTGACCTTTCGGATGATCGCGTCAACGGTGATCCGGTCGGCCGGTTCGAGTTTACGACAAAGGGCGTAGCAAAGGAAACGTTGGACGACATTACGTAGGATTCTTTGCTTTTCGGTCGTGACAAGAAGCGTTTTTAACTCGACGAAATTTTGGAATGTTTCGCCGCTGGGTAATCGTCCGCTGGTATCCAAATCGTCCGGTTCAAGCGACTGCTGATTGCGGTTGCGCGACCGAGTCTTTTGCTTCATGGAGGCGTATTTTGGTGATCGTCGAAAACCACCGCCGGCATCGTATTGCTGCAACGCGAATCCAAGCGGATCAATTTTGTCGTGACAGGCCGCGCAACTGGGGTTTTGCCGATGGAGTTCAAAACGCTGCCGGAAGGTCAGATTTTCACCACGCCGATTTGCGGGGGTTTGGCCTACATCAGCGGGTGGTTCCGGTAGGTTTTGGCCAATGATTCGTTCCAAGATCCAAGTGCCACGCATGACTGGGCCCTTGTTCATGGCGAGAATTCCAGGCATGGTTAGCAAGCCACCTCGTTCCGGGGTCTGCCGCAAGGCAATTTTCGTGTTTGGCAAGCGTTCCACCTCAATGCCAGTGGGGCGTTTGTACTTGGGTAACTGTGATCGATCGCTTGGATAGTACTTGGCGGTATGGGCATTGATAAAAGCCACGTCTGAATCGATCAATTCCATGATGGGACGATTGTTGGTGAACAGATAATGCAGAAAGTCGATTGGTTGGTTGCGCAGAGCATCAGCAACGGGCGGATTATTCGAAACGTGCTGGATCTCGTCGAGTGTCAGCCACTCCACGCCAAAGTGAATCGCGAGAGATCGGGCCTTTGGTGATTCGAGCAAGCGGTCCACCTGCTGGTGCAAGGTGGTCGCTTCCTGCAGTTTTTGTTCCTCTGCTAAGCGAAGCAGTTCGGCGTCCGGCATGTCCGCCCACAAAAAATAGCTCAAGCGTTCCGCCAATTCAAAATCGTCAACCGGCGTGATCCTATCCCGCGGTGCTTTCATCAGTAGGCCGCGGTATAAAAAGGTCGGTGACATGAGCACGGCCTTTAGCTCGGACTGTAGCACGGCGATCAGATCGTTCGGCGCTGCGTCCCTGAGTTTCCGAAGCGAGCTTTGCAGTTGCTCATCACTGACGGATCGACGGCGTGCGCGGAGGGCAAACAAACGGATCAATTGGTGGGCTTGATCTTGGGATAAGTTTTCAACGAGAGGGCCAACGTAAGATTCCAGTGTTTCGCGATGCGGTGCTGCGAAAAGTCGTTGTAAACCATTGTCGACAAGATAGGTGTATTGTTCCCAGGTTGAAGAGGTCAGGGGATTAGCGGAGGTGTCGTTTTTAAAACCGCTCGGTCCGGGAGGATCTGTCGGCAACAGTTTCATCACCAACGACTTTTCGGTCACCGTCTGCTCAGCTTCGCGAATCAAAACATCGAGCTCAAGCCCCAAAACGGATTGCAATGTGTTCCGGTATTCATGGGCGGACAATCGGCGAGGGCGGAAGAATCCCGGGTGAGGTGCAACATCAGTGATAAATCTGGTTTGGTACCAACGGCGAATTTGAGCTCGCTCGTTAGCGGTGGGTTGTGGTTCATCGGCTGGCGGCATGATGCCATCCTCGATCAAACCCAACGCGGATTCCCAAAGCTCGAACGCGGCTTCGATTTGCTGTTTCGTCTTGATAAAACGAAAATCGATATCGCCCTGTATTTCGTCCTCAGCCCCATGGCATCGCACGCAGTATCGGTCTAGCAACGGACGGATATCAGATTCGAAGGCGATGTTTTGGGGGGAGGCGACATTTTTGGATGGGATGGTTTGAGCGGAGGCGACGTTAGCGGTGTCGATCCCAACCATCAACAACAAGATGAGTGCAATTACGAATCGATCTGAAATTTTCACGGTGTGGTCCGCCGGGTGGCATGAGTGTCCTACCATCCTAGTGTCAATCAATACGGTTTGTGTGACATTAACGCGGCCATTCGGTGCGACGCTTTGGCATCCAGAATTTGAAGAATCTGGCTCCAATTGAGTCGCACTCCTGCAGCGGTACGCCCCCGATGACTGCTGGCAATCTATACTATTTTCCCGACTGTGATTGTTGTGTCCTTGATGTGGAGTTGCTGATGAGTATTGTCCGACGCATATTTTCGATTGGTCTTGTTTGCTTTGCCGTCTCGTTGCCAACGATAGCCCTTGGGGATGTCAAGTTGGCATCGATTTTTGGCGATTCGATGGTGCTGCAACGCGAGATGGCGGTTCCAGTTTGGGGATGGGCAGACGCTGGTGAGCAGGTCACCGTCGAATTTGGAAGCCAGTCCGCGCAGGCGGTTGCCGGTCAGGATGGTCGATGGAAAGTCTCTCTCGATGCGCTCATAGCGAACTCGGAAGGTCAGCCGTTGAGAGTCACCGGCAACAACGCCGTTGAAATCAAGGATGTGCTGGTTGGTGAAGTTTGGATTTGTTCTGGCCAATCCAACATGGAATGGACGGTCGGTGGTTCACTGAATCCAAAAGAAGAGATCGCTGCCGCAAATCATCCAACCATTCGATTGTTCAACGTTCAGGGTCACCTAACGTCCCCAGTTGCAAAGGACACATGTCCGGGCGAGTGGAAAGTTTGCCAGCCAGGTGCGGTCAACGGCTTTTCGGCTGTCGGTTATTTCTTTGGTCGTCGCCTACAGGCGGAATTAGACGTTCCGATCGGTTTAGTTGGATCCAATTGGGGAGGAACGCGGATCGAGCCATGGACATCGCCAGGCGGATTTAAAAGTGTTCCCGAACTGAAATCCATCGCGGATCAAGTTGGTGCGTATAACGAGAGTACGAAAGTGCAGGGTGGTTCTCCATCAGCGATCTATAACGCCATGATTCATCCGTTAGCACCATTCGCGATGCGTGGTGCTATCTGGTATCAGGGGGAATCGAATGGTGGTGAGGGCGAATCGTACTATCACAAAAAGCAGGCACTCGTAAACGGCTGGCGAGAAATCTTTCAACCCGAACTCGCTTTCTATTGGGTTCAATTAGCGAACTTTCGAGCACCAACAGACAATCCTGCTGGTGGCGATGGCTGGGCAAAAATTCGCGAGGCCCAACGTAAGGCATTGGAAATCGACCATACCGGCATGGCCGTGATCATTGATATCGGTCAGGCGGGTGATATTCATCCTCGCAATAAGCAAGATGTCGGGGCCCGCCTGTCGCAGTGGGCGCTCAATCAAACCTATGGCCGCGATGATCTCGTCGCCAGTGGTCCGATCTACAAGAGTCACCGTGTCGACGGCAGCAGCATCCGGCTTTCATTTGATCATGTCGGTGAAGGGTTGATCGTCGGTGTGAAGCAGGGATTGGAAGCAACCAAAGAGGCGACCGATGGCAAGCTAACACGATTCGCGGTCGCCGGCGCTGACAAGCAATGGCATTGGGCAGAAGCCCGCATCGATGGCGAAGAAGTTGTCATTTCGTCGCCGCAAGTGGCTGAACCGGTTGCCGTTCGATACGCTTACTCGATGAATCCTGAAGGCGCGAATCTGTATAACCGCGATGGATTACCAGCGTCACCGTTCCGAACAGACGACTGGTAATCGAACCGACCCCGGTCTTGCTCGCAGCACAGTGTGTTCGCGATGCGAAGTGTTTTCGCGAAACCTGTTGTGTCGCGAAACCTGTTGTGTTTTCCAGGTCAGACGCCGGTGAGCCGCAGCCGATCGTAAGCACGTTCGGCTGGCGAGCTCGTTGACGGTCACTTTGCAGTTCGAGTTGGGTAACGCTTTACCTTGACATCGTTCGCTTGATTGGGGCCTGCGGAGCTGCGTCCATTGGTGATGACCGTTTCCAGCAGATCTTGCATCTTGGAGAGCTGGATGGGTTTTGCTGCGGCCAAATTGTTGGATTCACTTAGGTCGGCTTTCAGGTCGTAAAGTTGCACGGGCTGGCTCTGGTCTCCCCCGGTTCCCCAACCGCCCGAGCCGGGCGCTGGGATGTATTTCCAGTTGCGGTAGCGGATGCTTGGGATACCGCGGGCCGAACAACTGACGGACGTTTCGCGGATCGGTTTTTGGTCTCCTTGCAACAGTGGCATCATGCTGAAGCTGTCTTCTGCAGCATTGGGGGAAAGTTCGATTCCCATCAAATCGGCAAGTGTGGCCACGAAGTCAGCTTGATGAACTAACGCGTCACAAGTCGTAGAGGGCTTGACGATTCCGGGCCAACGGACGATGAAGGGGATTCGGTGGCCACCTTCCCAAACATCGGATTTGTAGCCTCTAAGCGAACCACTCGGGAAATGGCCCTGCTGTTCGAGATCACGCACGCCGATGTAAGGCGCGCAGCCGTTATCACTGGTAAACAGAACCAGTGTTTGATCGGCGATACCACTTGTTTCAATCGCGTTGAGAACCTGGCCCACAATGGCGTCGGTCTCCATCACGAGATCAGCGTAGAGATTTAAACCGCTTTTGCCTTTCCACGGCGCGTTCACAGCTAGCGGTGTATGGGGTGTTGTCAGTGGCATGTAGATCAGGAATGGTTTTGATGAGCCAGATGACTGATGGATAAACTTTGCTGTTCGATCACCTAATGCAGGAAGCGTCGGTTCCAATGTCCAGTTGGGAAGTGCTGGACCTTGGTTGCTGGCCTGGTTATTGCCGAGCCGTTTTGCGGACAAGAATTCTGATGGGATTCCGATGGTGCGATTTCCCTCGATAAAACAATAAGGTGGCCAATTTGGAACATCGACGCCGAAATAGAAATCAAACCCTCGGTCGATTGGGCCACCGCTGATCGGTTGTGAAAAAACGCTTCGCCAGACTTTGCGATGAGCGTCTGTGGCAACAGCGTTCCCTTTTGGACGCTGCTTGAAAAGTTTGGATTCGTCCGCTGCAATTGGCCAATCCCAGCCGAGATGCCATTTGCCGAAGCAGGCGGTTTGATAGCCGGCTTGCTGGGCCAGTGTGCCCAAGGTGGTTCGCTTTGGAGTGATCAATGGTTTGCCCCACAGTCCAACGATTCCTGCCTGTAAACGCGACCTCCAGTGGTATCGCCCGGTTAGGAGTGTGTAGCGTGAGGGAGAGCACACTCCCGACGAGGAGTGCGCGTCGGTGAATCGCATTCCCGACTTGGCGAGGTGATCAATATTGGGTGTTGGTATCTTGCCGCGGTCAGGGTTGTAGCACTGCACGTCACCGTAGCCCAGGTCGTCGGCATAAATGATGACAATGTTTGGTCGAGTTGAATCGGGATCCCTTCCGTCAGCAGCAGGGGAACATGTCATCAACAAGAGAAGGGGGATGATGCATCGCATGATCATGTCTCAGGTGGCCGGTTTTCGTTGGCAATGGCTTGCCGATGAATCGTTGTGCTCGCGAGTGATTTAAAAATCGTAGTCGGTTTCGTCGGGTGTTTCATCTCCCGACCGTGGAATTGATCAGCAAGATAGGTAATCAGCTTCAATGTCACGCTATTCTTTGCCCTCGTGCTATTTGCCAACGTGGTGGTCTGATGGGTTAAGCTGTTGGTGTTGAGATTGGTCGGTAAGCCAAAGTGAATCGTTGGAGTGGCGTTGTCGAGGACGTCACGACGTCGGTGTCCGGGTAGTTTCACCGACCGTCTGATTCATAGACACGTCAAGTCGTGGGAGTGGCCGATTTGTGACCAGCGTCCAAGCGGTCCATGAACTGGCTGCACAGGAGATACACAGTTAATGAATCGATTAATTGGATTGTTGGCTTTGCTTGTTTCGGTAGGATCGGTCGTATCCGCTGAAGAAGGTAGTGTGTTCTTGCTTGGGAATTCGCTGACTTGGGATACGGTGCCAGCCAAGCTTGATGGTGACGTTCAGTGGCATGTCGATTGTGGCAAAAGTTTGCCTTATATGGTTGGAAATCCGGACGACCCATGTGTCAAGAGTTCAACGTTGTGGCCCAATGCACTCCAAGAAAAACAGTACGACGTGATTTCGATCCAGGTGCACTATGGTTCGACGCTGAAAGAAGACACAGCTGCAGTTTTAAAGTTGATTGAAAATCAGCCCAACGCAAGGGTAGTGATTCATACAGGCTGGGCCCGCTCGATTGAGCGGGCGGAGGAGTGGTCGAATTCAAATGACACATTTTCTGCCACCATGAAGCATCATCGCAATTACTTCGACGCGTTGTTGAATAACTTGCGAGGTTCCCGACCCAAACAAGAGTTTTCCCGGTCCTATGCCATGGATCTGCTGCAAGTCGTTGCGGCTGATATTCAATCGGGTGAAGCTCGCGTCGAGAGCGTGAATGAGTTGTATCGGGATGCGATCCACATGAACGTAGTCACGGGGCGATACCTGATGCACAACGCGATGCGTCACGCGATCGGGCAGCCGAGGTCAGCGTCAGGGTTTGAACAATTGAATCCAGAGATCAAGGTTTATCTCGATCGTGTCCTCGATCGTGGTTTGAAGCGAGAAACTGCTTCGGCAGGAAACTGAGAAGGGAAATGTTGATGGAAAATAGGTACGCGCGTTTTAAGCGAAGGTGTTGGCGCCTGCAGTTCATGGTTTTGATGTTGGTTGCCAGCGTTGCGACTGCCGCGGATTCTCAGCCAAATATCTTGCTGATTTTGGCGGATGATGTGGGAAGTGATGCGATCGGTTGCTATGGGGGCCAAAGCTATCCCACACCGCATGTTGATGCGTTGGCTCGTGAGGGAATGCAATTTTCCCATGCATTTTCGCAGCCTGTCTGTCACCCGACTCGTGTTTGCTTGATGACAGGTCGTTATCCGCTGCGTTTCGGTGCCGCTGGGAAAAAGTGGGGAGATTTTCCGAAGGCAGCTGAAGGGATCAGTATCGGTGATCGGATGCGGCAGGGTGGCTATGCGACAGCAGTCGCTGGCAAGTGGCAACTGTGCATGATGAAGGATGATCTGGATCATCCGAGTCGAGTCGGTTTCGACCAGTGGTGTCTATTTGGGTGGCATGAAGGGGGGCGATACAACGATCCACTGATTTATCAAAATGGAAAGTTACGTGGTGACACTGCAGGGAAGTACGGACCCGATTTGTATGTTGATTTTCTGATCGATTTTATGAAACAGAGTACGCAGCAAGAGCAGCCATTCTTCGCGTATTATTCGATGGCACTATGCCATGACGTCACCGACGATTTGAGGGATCAGCATGTCGCGTACTACCGAGACGGACGGTGGATGACGTTTGGCGAAATGATGGCCAGTATGGACGACATGTTGGGGCGATTGATGAAGGCGTTGCAGGACCTTGGGGTGCGTGACGATACCCTCGTTATCTTCACGACTGATAATGGGACCCCTCGAGCCAGTTATTTGAAGGTCAGCGGCGACGGGAAAATGTTGCGACCGACAATCGCTTCGATTCGTGATGGTGAAGTTGTCCCGGGAGGGAAAGGCAAGCTAGACGATACTGGGACGCGTGTTCCTTTGATCGCGAGTTGGCCTGGAAGAATCGCGGCTGGAAGTCGTTCCGACGCGCTTGTTGAAATGACAGATTTGTTGCCAACGCTGGCTGAAGTTGGTGGCGTCGAGACGCAAGATGTGACGCGAGATGGAATCAGCTTTGCACCCATTCTGTTCGGCCAGCAGCGGTCAGTGGAGCGAGAATGGATTTATCTCGATCATCGAGGCAAACGGGGCGTCCGTTCACGTAATTGGAAGCTGTATGCGAATGGACGCTTCTATGACCTTCGCTCGGATGCCGGTGAAAAGCAGCCGTTGAAGCTTGGCGGCCTTTCGCAGCAGGGCGCCGACCAGCATGCGATGTTGAATCGTGTGCTGGATGAACTTGCTGGAAGATGACGGCCAGGCATTTGCTTCTCATGATCCTGTTGTGGGTTTGCTTTGCCCTCATCTAGCTGGCAATTTGCGTTCGATCCCACCTACCGCTTGATTTTGGTGAACGCTTTGACTCGTTCGGTCATCGCGATCTCAGTTGGTAGTCGTTCCATCGAACTGGCGCGATAAAACCCATCGACAGAGGACAGTTGTTGCAGGATGAAGGTGGCATCTTCCGGCATGGCGATCGGTCCTCCGTGACAAAGAACGATGACGTTTTCACGCACTTCGCGGGCGGCATCGGCAATGGCTGCGATTCGCGGCACGCAATCCTCGAGCGTCAAAGCGGTGTCAGCCCCGATCGTGCCGCTGGTTGTCAAACCCATGTGCGCAACGATGATGTCGGCGCCAGCCTTGGTGAGTTGCTTTGCTTGATCGGCATCAAAGGCGTAGGGAGTTGTGAGCAGATTCATCGCGTGCGCAGCAGCGATAGTGTCGACCTCCAGAGAAAAGCCCATGCCCGTTTCCTCGAGATTCGCGCGGAAGACTCCGTCGATCAATCCAACGGTAGGGAAGTTTTGAATTCCTGCGAATCCAATTTCCTTGAGTTCAGCAAGAAATGAGTCCCGCAACATAAACGGATCCGTTCCGCAGACACCCGCCAACACTGGTGTGTGTTTGACCGCCGTGATCACCTCGTGCGCCATTTCGCGGACGATTGCATTGGCGTTTCCATACGGCATCAATCCTGCTAGCGATCCGCGACCCGCCATCCGATAGCGACCGGAGTTGTAGATTACAATCAAATCGATCCCGCCGGCTTCTTCGCATTTGGCGCTGATCCCTGTTCCCGCTCCGCCACCAATAATCGGGATCTGTTGGCTGATTTTGTGTCGAAGCCTTTTTAGAATTGCTTCTCGTGTCTGAGTCACTTACTTTTCTCGCGAAGTAGGGAATGAAATACGATGGAAGGCACTCTGTTCTCGCTGACACGCTCTGCTTTTGTAACCAAGTTGTGCTCTGACCACTAAGCCGTGTTCTTCGTTCAATTTCTGTCAATCGATGAACTTACCTGGCGACGACTTCGAATTGCTCTACTAGCAGCTGCGAAAATTCGGGATCGTTGATGTGATGAGGAGAGCGGATGATGCGGCGATCCTTGTTTACGTTGATTTCTGATTCGAGTGTCTCGAACAAAGCCGAATCGGCATTTGGATCATAAAACGCGGCTCCTGGTGCATCGAGCATCGAAACACCTCCTTCGGGCAAGACGACACTCAAGGGAGCATGCGAGCGGTTCAATTTTCCAGCGATCCATTTCGCGATCGCCACATTTTCGTCCACCGTTGTTCGCATCAGTGTTATCTGATCATTGTGGACATGTAGATTCCGTTCCCGGAATTTGGAGGGTACGGTCTCAATGCCTCCGAAATTGACCATGTCAACGGCGCCAACACTCAAGACCAGCGGGATCTGCATGTTGATAGAGGAATCGAACCGACTTGGCCCAGCGGGGAAGAGTCCACCGACAACTTCGTCGGCGACTTCGGTGGTGGTGATATCCAGGACACCTTGAATTAAACTGCTTCCAACGAGTCCTTCCATTGCGCGACCACCCACACCCGTGGCGTGGAAGACTAAACATTCGAACCCTTTGTCCTCCAGTGACTCACGCACAGCAGTTACACAGGGTGTCGTGACACCGAACATTGTCATGCCAAGCGATTTTGTTCCCTGATCGGTCGGCAATCGATGACGGACCATGCCAGCCATCGCGTGCGCTGCGTTGGACAGAACTGCTCGCGACACGCTATTCAAACCAGCGATGTCTACGACCGAGGGCATCATGGTGATGTCGGTGCAGTCGACGTAAGCAGCGGTGTATCCACTCGCAACTGTCGATACCATCAGTTTTGGTAGTCCGACGGGCAGCAATCGCATGGCCGCCGTGATGAGTGCTGTGCCACCACTTCCGCCGATTCCGATCACACCCGCAATCGCCTGATCTTCATTTTGCTTGGTCAGGAATTCGATCAGAGAGTGGCTCATTTCTGAAATCGATTTGCTGCGGCCAGCATTCTCCGGAAGCGTGTGTTTTCCCAACACAATTTCTCTTGTCACATCCGGTTGAAGAGTCGGCGGCGTACTGGTTCCGACATCGACCGTTCGGACTTCAATTCCTGCATTCCGCAGACAGTCCGCTAAGAAGATGTTTTCCTCCGCCTTCGTATCCATGGTTGCAATGGCATACACAACTTTCTCGGCGGCATTATTCATAGCGATTGATTGTCCTAGCTAGGGCTCCGCAACGTTTTAGCAGAATCACCTCGTGGCCGCGTAACCCGGATGATCAGACCCTCGTGATCGCTTGATAGGGAACTGTAAATCATTGGGAAAAGGGCAGAGAATGGATGAAAAACTGCGGCGAACAAGAGCCCAGCCAGCAAAAAGTGGGGGATTTGGATCAGGCACTTGCCATCCTTGGATAATCAGGGGTTCAGTTTTTGGAATTGCAACGACCGACCCCAAATAAAAGGAACCTTGGTCATGAGATGGTTTGTAAGCAGCAGTTTGGCGTTCGTGATGGCAATTTCGTTGGCCATCCCAGCACAGGCAGCAGACATCGTCGAAACTGCCGTTGGAGCTGGGAAGTTCAACACACTGGCAGCTGCACTGAAAGCCGCCGGATTGGTGGAAACACTTCAGGGCAAAGGCCCGTTCACTGTTTTCGCTCCAACCGACGAAGCCTTTGCGAAGTTGCCCGAAGGCACGATCGCAACGCTGCTGAAGCCCGAGAACAAAGACGTTTTGACCGGCATCCTGACCTACCACGTTGTCGGCGGTAAGGTTTTGGCGAAAGACGTCGTCGGCCTGAGCGGTGCAACGACCGTCAATGGTCAGCGAGTTGACATCAAGGTCGACGGATCAACTGTCATGGTTGATGGCGCGAAAGTTGTCGCCACCGACATTGAGTGCGACAACGGTGTGATTCACGTAATCGATTCGGTGATTCTACCCTCGGACAAGTCAATTGTCGCGACTGCAAGCGGAGCAGGGAGTTTCGGAACACTGCTGGCTGCTGCAAAAGCTGCTGGCTTGGCTGGAGTTCTGGACAAGGACGGTCCTTTCACCGTGTTCGCACCAACTGATGAGGCATTCGCCAAATTGCCCGCCGGTACGGTTGAGTCGCTCCTCAAGCCTGAGAACCTAGACAAGCTCGCAAACATCCTTAAGTACCACGTTGTCTCGGGTCGCGTTTACTCCGACCAAGCCGTCAAGGCGAAGTCAGCCAAAACTCTCGAAGGATCACCAATCCAAATCCGCGTCACGGATGCCGGTGCGATGATCAACGACTCGAAGCTGATCAAAACAGACTTGGACGCATCAAATGGCGTCATCCACGTCATCGATGCGGTCTTGCTGCCACCTGCCAAGCAAGCGAGTGCACGGGACGTACTGCACGGAGCCGTCTCGGAAGGCGTCGTCATGTTCAACGCCGGTAACCACGAAGCATGTGCCGACTTGTACCAGCAGACGCTGCAGGGTTTGATGTCGACTAACATGGACGTGTCAATGAAGCTGCACATGCACAGCGTCCTGACCTCCGCGAAAAATCAGCAATGTCCGACCGAGCGGGCATGGGCATTGCGACGCGGTATCGACCAAATGTTCGTATCGCTGCCTCGTTAATTTCCGAGCACGAGCCGACCGTCTGCCTGAGGACGTAGGTTAACAAACGAGACCACGAACCCAACCGAATGTTTCGGTTGGGTTTTTTTATGTTTGGACTGATGGCACTTGCTGCGAAGGTTCGGCTTGGCATGCGAGTTTGATTAACCGGCTTCCTGCACCAAGTTGCGTCGCTATGGCAAGTCGAACCATCGCGATGACTGAGGCAGCGTGACCGCTACCCGCTAAGCTTCTTTTTCCGCCATCGACCAATGGCTGACCTGCTTATGAGCTGCGATGAAGAAGTTCTCAAACGCGGCATCACACCAAAGTCCATGAATGTGACCTGGGTGTGGTTCTTGATGGAGTATCTCACCCGATTCTGGATGGTAGAAGGTGGTGAAACCTTTATTGTCACCACCTGCTGTGAGCAGCCACGCATCAGCTGGGCCCCAGACGATCTGTTCGATTAACCCTTTCAGCTTGTTGTCCTCAAGTTCCAGTTGTCTCTCCCCAGTTTGACAGTTGAAAACCTCGAGGCGTGCCGGCCCGCCTAAGTGATCAATGTTTCCGATCTTGCCAATTCCGCCAACCGCTAGTCGCTGACTATCGGCCGAAAATGCGAGTGATCGGATCCCTCCGATCGAATGCCGGCGTTTCTGCGGGTCCCAGGTGTACATCACTGGAGTTTCAATCTGCTTATTGGTTTGGAATTTTTCGGTATCCCAGATTGCTACGTGTCCAACGCGATCACCGGTCGCAATCTTGCTGCCGTCGGGAGAAACTGCGACCGCGTACAGCATAGAGGGGTAGTGGTGTGGTGTTACTGGCGAATGATCGCTGAACTCAGCCACCAACGTTCCAGATACGAGGTCCCACACGCGGCACTGCATGTCGTCAGCAACACTAATCAAGTGGGATTGATTCGGGGTCGTAACGATTCGTCGAATCCACTTGTCATGAGCTTTGATCTGACGAATTTGCTGGCCTGTTTCAGTGTCCCACCAGATGAGTTTTCGGTCGTAGCTGCCGGTGACCAGTGTCGATCCACAGCGGGCAAGGCAAGTAACGTAGCTGGAGTGACCGTCACCGGAGAGTTTCACTCGTTGCGGTTTTTCCTCGGTGACGTTCATCTGATAAACACCAGCATCGGAAGAACCGATCCAAAGTTGGCTTGAATCGTCGCTAGCCGCGGCACAAAAAACAATGTCTTGGCAGGGCCATTTTTTCAGCTGGTGAAGATTGGAAGGATTCATGTCACTTTCCTAGGCCAAGATGTCAAAGCAAGGTTCGCTATCGAAATCAGCGATTGGGACTGGTCGGCTACCAACCATGAATTCCTTGTGATGATCAATGCCCAGGGCGGCAAAGATGGTTGCAAACAAATCACCGGCATTCATTTCGCCTTCGATTACCGTCTTGCCGTCCTCATCGCTTTTGCCAAATACGGATCCACCGCGAATGCCGCACCCACTGAGTGTGCAGCTCCAAGCACTGGCAAAATGATCGCGTCCTAAACTACCGTTGATATCAGGTGTGCGTCCAAATTCGCCCAGTGTGATGACGAGAGTTGAATCGAGCATTCCGCGGGCTTTCAAGTCATCCAGAAGAGCTGACATGCAGTGATCGAGGTCGGCGCAGAGTTCTTGGTGGGTTTCGAAGTTCTGGCCGTGACTGTCCCACCACGCCCGCGCGACCTTCACAAAGGGAACGCCAGATTCAGCCAATCGGCGTGCGATCAGGCATTGCTGGCCGAATTGTGTCGGCCCGTAATGGTCACGAACGGACTGCGGTTCTCGTTCGATGTCGAATAGATGATCAGACGCCATCAATCCACGTACGCGGTCGTACGCACTGTTGTGTGCGTCATACATTGGGTGCGACTGTTTGCGTTCAAAGATGTTCGCCATCAGGTCACGTAGATCAGCACGATCTCGGTGGTCGATGTCGGTGATCGAATCGAGGCGTTTGATGTTGGCTGGCATCATTTGATCGGTCAAAAACATTGGGTTGTACCGGCCACCCAAAAAACCGGCCGCACCTTGCCGCCGACCTTCGGTTGACGTGTACATGGTCACATAGTCGGGCACTTGGCTGTCGCGTTGTCCGAGTTCGTGTGCAATCGTCGCTCCCAAATGTGGGAATTTTAGGCTCGGTTCAGGAGTTCGGCCGGTGTCCATCAATTGATATGCATTGCCATGATCAGCAATCTTCGTATTCAGCGAGCGAATGATTGCGGTCTCTTTCAGACGTGACGACATCTTGGGGAGCAACTCGGAAATCTCGATGCCAGGAACACAGGTTTGGATTTTTTCGAATGGACCTCCGGTCAACCGACCCGGTTTGGGGTCCCAGGTTTCGAGTTGGCTGGCGCCGCCGGCTAACCAAAGCAAGATGACCCGTTTGCCTGATTGTTTGAGCGATTGAGTGAGTGCCGGTGAGGCCAATGCTTCGATGCTTGACATGTCGGCAGCTAGCGTCGCTGTCGATGCGGCGCCAGCAAGTCGTAGCAGCGAACGTCGGTTCAAATTTGGTAGGGCAGTAGGATTCATTTCACGAGGATCCAGTTCGCTAGTGGTTGAATCGAAATTCGGGTGAGGACATTAAAGCCCAAACGATTTGACCGACCGCATCGGTCCGTCGTTCTGTTTTGCTTTCAAGGTATTGCAGCAGGGCGGTCATTTCATCGGGGTCAGGATCGCGGCTCAGGACTGATTGAATCGCGGCCCGAATGAGTTCTTCGTCCGATTCAAACCTCAGCAGAGAACCAACCAGGTGGTTTCCCCCTGATTGCAGGTACTCATTTTGGATCTGAGGATGATTGCTAAACCACAGAGATTCCGTCACTGACACTTGAAATCCGTCGTCTGGGATCTCCAGTTGTTTCGCGACACTTTCACTTTTTTGTTCCAGTTCTTCTCGCCGTTGATTCCAGTCTTGTTCCGAGGACAAACCTTGCATTTCCATTGGATTCGCGCTCGCGATCAACAGGGACAACGAAAGTTGATGTGGTGCGAGCGGTCGTGGAATCGCTCCGGCGAAAAGTTCGTCTGGTGGAGGATCATTTGCATGAGCTTTTCTGGCATAGGTATCCGTTAAGGCAATTGCATGCAGCGTGCGGCGAAGGTCAAAGTCGTGCTCGCGCAGATCATTGGCGAGCAAATCTAGCAGTGCCGGATGACTGGGGGGATTTTCCGAATGGGCTTGATCGAGGGGATGAATCAGTCCCCGGCCAAACATGCGGGCCCACAATCGATTGACAATGTTGCGGGCAAAAAAGTTTTGGTCGGTGTCCGCTAAAGCGGTTTCTACCAACCTCGAGCGTGGTCGAAACTGAGGCTGTGGAGGTGGTGGAGATTTGGCGTCACTCTCAGCTTTTTTGATGGCTTGTGAGATTTCTTGTTGCTTGGCTTCTGCCAGTTCCGAATCTGGTTCTTCCAGCTTGGTACCGGTCAGAAACATGAATTCTGATTTTCGCGACTCGCCGTCAGTGGTTGTGTAGCCGATGGATCCGTCAAAACGTTCTCCCACAGATCCAGCGCGGGTATGGAATGTGCGATTGAAGAATGAGGCTAAGCCATAGTAGAGTGCTTGAGTCCAATCCATGACAAGCGGATGGTCATGGCATTTCGCACAGCCAATGTTGACGCCGAACCAAACGATGCTGGAATCGTTGGTGGTCGTGTCCAAGTCACGGATTCGTTTTCTTAGAAAAGCTGCGGGCCGATTGTCCTGATCGTCTTCGGGGACCATGATCTGTCGGAATAGATCATCCCACTTCCGATTCTCGCGGGTTGCTTCCAACAGGTAAGCCCGCCACTTGTCGTTGTGCTCTAAACGACGCAAAAGTAGCGTGTCCAATTCATTGCGTTGATGGAATGCGAAGTCTGCCGAACGGATCAATCGTTGAATTAAATCCTGGCGTTTCGTCAGACTTTCGGAATCACGGAAGTCTTGGAGTTCGGCAATCGTGGGAATGCGGCCAGCTAGATCCAAGGTGGCCCGTCGGATGTATTGTGATTCACCAACGAGTTCGGCTCGTAACTCGGGTGCACATTGCTGATTGATCAGCCGATCAATGTCATGTGCCAGTTGTGACGGAGAGGAGGCTGTGCTGGCAGTGGTGATGGCGGCAAACAGCAGGCACAGCAAGCCTGTATGAAGTCGGGATCGCATGGGAGGGGTAGGGCAGGGGGCAGGACGCAACAGAAGTGGCGATGGCTTTCTATGATAGCGGCATACCACGTTATTTTGCAATTTTCATCGTTGTGGCATCGGCCAATCGCCATGACTCGGTCGGTGCAAAGCGTTCGACGGAACCGGGCCCGTGTGCTGGAATAAGGCCCGTGCCCGGGGAACGGTGCCCGGGGAACGGTGCCCGGGGAGCGGTGCCCGGGGAGCGGGGCCAGAGAGCGGGGCCAGAGAGCGGGGCCAGAGAGCGGGGTCAGAGAGCGGGGTCAGAGAGCGGGGTCGGTGAGCGGGGCCAGTGAGCGGGGGCAGAGAGCGGGGGCAGAGAGCGGGGGCAGCGTGC
>JAQWPZ010000202.1 GCA_029245125.1 Rubripirellula sp. | reverse complement strand
AGCAGATGCACAACATGTCGATCGTGCGAAGTATGTCGACACGTGAAGCGGACCATAATCGTGGTCGTTATTACATGCACACCGGTTACGTGCCTAATCCGAACATCGAGCACCCCAGCTACGGCTCGGTGATTGCCCACGAAACAATCCAGCAACGGCCCGAGTTGGAAATTCCTCCATTCGTGTCGGTTGGCGGTGCGAGTTCGGGCCCGGGTTTTCTCGGGATGTCCTGGGCGCCGTTTAACGTTTCCAGCAACGGTCGAATTCGCAACCTTGAGATGGGAATCGAAGACCGACGGTTGCTGCAGCGAATGGTCGCGTTGCAAGAAATCGAAACCGGCTTCGCGAGTCGTACCCGCGACTTGCCAGCGAGCGAGCACGCCAAAGTGCTTAAGAAAACGTTTGATCTGATGACCAGTGATCAAATGGACGCGTTCCGGGTCGAGAAAGAGCCAGAAGAGGTGAAGGAGCGTTACGGGACCGATAACTTCGGACAGGGATGTCTCCTCGCCCGACGTCTTGTGGAATCCGGTGTGCCGTTTGTCGAGGTCGATTTGGGTGGCTGGGATAACCACAACAATATCCACGCGACCTTGAAAGACACTAAATTGCCGCAACTTGACCGTGCGATGAGTGCCCTGGTTGAGGATCTGGAGCAGCGGGAATTGCTGAAGGATACCGTTGTGATCTGGATGGGCGAATTCGGCCGGACCCCGAGAATCAATCAAGGCGGCGGTCGTGATCACTTCGCACGGGCTTGGTCATGCGTCGTGGGTGGCGGTGATCTGAACGGAGGAGTCGCCGTCGGGCAAACAAATAGCGAAGGGACTGCGGTTGAAACTCAGCCCTACAGCAGCGAAGATTTAATGACGACGGTTTGCCGTGGACTCGGAATCTCGACAGAGAAAACGTTCACGAGTAAGAATGGCCGTCCAATGAAGATTGCGGGTGGCGGCAAGGTCATCAGCGAACTTGCTTCGTAGACGGCTAGGTGAGGCCCCATGAGTTCCGATTCGCAGTCGCCCATCCAAGACAGTGATGAGGATCACGTAGCGGACTCCGTCGAATTGGGGCCGGCGGAGTTGATTCGAAGACACCAACAAGGAGTTTGGCGATACTTGAGAGTGCTGGGCTGTGATGCGGCAACTGCCGATGATCTAACCCAGGAGACGTTTTTGCGTGTGCTGCGGCGACAAAATTTCGTCCAGCACAATGACGCAGCGACATCCAGTTACCTGCGTCGAACTGCCTACAACCTGCTCGTTTCACTCCACCGGAAGCAAGGAAGAGTGCAAACGATTGTCGAGTCGAGTGTCCTAGACGAAGTTTGGGATCGCTGGGCGGGAAAAGATTTGACCGGGAATTTCGCTGTTGAAGCACTGCGGGAGTGCCTCTCCGCTTTGTCGGATCGGGCGCAGACGGCGCTCAACATGCGGTTTTCCCAACAAGCGACTCGAGTTGAGATTGGGAAAACTCTTAATATTTCAGACCACGGAGCACGCAACCTGATGCAGCGTGCGAAACTGCAACTCCGCCAATGCGTTGAGTCGCGACTAAACACTGATGAATGACGAACTGAACACGACCGACGAACAATTCATTGATGCTTGGCTCGATGAAGCATTAGCGGACCAGCCACCCCCGGATCTGACCCGCAAAATTCTTCGGCGGCTCGCTGACCAGCCGACCGATTTGCGGTCGAGCACTAGGAAAGTCCGAGGTGCGAGCCGGCAAACCGAGGACCAGGAGTCTCGTGAATCGGTTGATCATGAATCTGCTGACAACAACCCGGAAGTCCAGAAGGGTGTGTTGGCTGCTGTCTCCATCGTGGCTGTTCTCGCCGCGTCACTGATGCTGGCTCTCTGGTGGCGATCCGACCAAGATTTAGATCCGGTGAGTGGGTTGGCGAGGTCAGAACCTCGTGAAATTATCTCTGGGCCTCTGTTAGAGACACCCCAAATTGAACCGATTCGAGCAGATCCCAGAGAGCCGCTCGCGCCCAGACGCCCGGTTCAAGGTGTGCCGTTAGCGGTGCAAAGCAACGGTCCGGAAACAAGCGAGAATCCGCTCTTTGAAGAAAACCAAATCACCGTGCCGCCGCCCGGACTGAAGCAGTCAATGGAACCGTTGACGTTGGTTTCGACTCAAGTGCAGGCCGAAATGCAGCAATACTGGGATGCGGTTGGAATTACTCCCGCTCCCCTGGCGACGAGTGTTGAAATCAACGCGCGGTTGGCTGCCGTCTTGGGGATTGAGTTGCCTGTGGGCGCACTGGAGGATCCGCAGCAACTGCAAGAAGCCTTTTCCAGTCCTGCTTTCTCGGGCGCGGTTGCAAGACGCTGGTTGACTCACATCACCGAAGGTGGGTGGAAACGCCTGCCAGACGAGCCTCGGAAACGACTCGCGAAAGAATTAGCGAAGTCGCTTGAAGAGGGAGGCGAATTCGATCTGCTCCTAGCGGGATGGCTCAACGGCAAAAGTGCGAATACGGCTGCTTTTTACAACGCCACTTTAGCTGGACACGCCGATGCGAATGATGAAGCTGCCATGATCCGGCGGCTTGCTTCCATCACGATGAATGTTGACTTGCGGTGTACCCGGTGCCACGACGCCTACATCGAAGGAAAGGAACGGCAGCAAGATTATTGGGCATTTACCGCACTATTGCGTCGTGGTGTGCGCCGCGGCGACGACAAAATTGAGATCGATCCGAAGACGAACGACAAGGCTTCGGCTGTTTTCTTCGAAACGCCAGATGGTCGGCAACGTTTTGCTGAGCCAGAACTGCCTGCAGCTTGGATCGGCCGTTCCGATTTGCCCCGCATCCAGCGGGTTTCAGATTGGACCAAGACCGTCTTGGGTTCAGATGCATTAGCGCGTGGTGTTGTCAATTCTCTTTGGCAGATGGTGCACGGGCAACCCTTGCGTGGTCGAGTGGTCGATCCGATCAACGCGCCGCACAACGATGCCCTCGATCGGCTCGAAGCGAATCTTGTGGATGACCTGATTCAATCCCGCTTCGACGTTGCTCGAATGCTTAGCCTGATCGTGGCTGCGCCCGTGACCAGTCGCGGAGTTCCTGCGGTGCTGCTCCCCGAAAATGCTTTGGTTGCAGACGAGGCCGAGATGATTCAAGCCATGAAAACCGTGGATGCATTCGGCGCGACGTTACCGCCACGCCCAAGTCTGCGTCGCTCCGAAAGAGTGGCTCAGGCGTTGAGATCTGTTGGTGCTAGTTTGGGTGCTGATGGACAACCATTCGTTGCGCAGATCGGCGAAAACGGAAGTCAGCGGACAAAGCCGGTGAAAGTCGATAACTTGGCTTCCGACTTTCCGCAACGAACTAATTCGGTGCCGGTCCAGTGGCTTCAACGTATTAAGAGTCACGCAAGCCAAGTCGAGCACCTCGCGTACTTAGCGGGGCTGAGTCGTGTGCCGAAGGCGGTACTGCAAGCTGCTGAAGTGACTCGCGAGGTCGAAGATGACAATACTGCACTGCACCGCGTTTGGTGGTTGGTAAGGCGGTGACCGTCCGGTAACAGCGGCGGTTGAGAGACGCGGGCCCCTTCCTGTCTCATCCTAGTCGTTTCTGTGAGACGATCGTGAATGCCGTCGTTCTGTCTTCAGCACGTATAGGGTTTTCAAAGATCGGATCTGCCTTCATTGCCACGCATAGCGGTGGATTGATTGGAACCTGAAGCGGTCAGCGATGGCGCTCGTGGCCTCTGCCGCCCGAAGGCCTGCAATGCAAAGACGTCGTCGTCGAGGGTTGGTGTCGCCAGAGGTCAGATCAGCGTCTTTAGGCCTTCCCGCGTCGAATCCGAGTGACCTCAGCCGGTCTCGCGGTGCGGATGATTTTTTTCTGTTCCCAGTCGCTCACTTGCTTGTCATATTCCGACTTGTAGGATTCGAAGAAATTTGCCGGCTTGACGCGTTGCAGTTTCTTTTTTCGGATCCGCTCTTCATGCTTTCGCAGAACTTGATTCGGCGTGTCACTTGCCAACACCATTCGGTCAACTTCTTGTCGAAATGATGGCAGTGAGCACTTTGAAAACGTCCAAATCGAAGATTCGTCGGCAAGCCAACTGATGAACCCAAAATATTGTTCATCGTGAATTTGCTGGTGGATTTGGGTGACGACTCGAGTCGCGAAAAAATGGATCTCGCCATCCTTGCGACTCATTCCCAGGGTCGCGGTTGAATACGGGCCTAGCGAAGCCACGGTGCCTTGGAAGGTTTCGATGAATCCTTGTGACTTCAGGTCCGGCATGAGCTGGTCAAAGTATTTTTGGATTCGCTTGGGAACGTGTCGCGCTGAGACGAACCGACCACACTCGACCAAAAACTTGGGCTGGTCCTCTTTTCGCAAGACTTTGTACCGCCATGCGGTACCGATCCAATGGCCAAATGAAGTGGTCAAGGGCCGGGCCTGTAACCACGGTATCGAGCCAAAGTCGTCAACGACGTACAGTTCTCGATCATCAGTCGGATCAGATTGTGATTTCTTGCTGGCAGGCGATGGCGACGTTGAGGTCATTCGGAGCGACGGCTAAGGGGATCTGAAGGATGGCACCGCCCGGTAGCTTAGCCGACAAGTGGCTGAATGACATGGCCATGAACATCGGTCAAGCGAAACTCACGCCCCGCGTAGGGGAATGTCAGTCGCTCATGGTCAATTCCCAATTGGTGCAGGATTGTCGCTTGAATGTCATGCACATGCACTGGGGTTTCAACTGGGTGGAAGCCAAGTTCGTCGGTGGCTCCGATGGTTTGGCCGACCCGGATCCCGCCGCCAGACATCCACATCGTGAACGCTTGCGGATGGTGGTCGCGACCGAGCGTCCGACCAAGTGCAGCGCTTGCTTCAACCATTGGCGTTCTACCGAACTCACCGCCCCAAATGACAAGTGTGTCATCTAGCATGCCACGTTGTTTGAGGTCTTTTAGCAGAGCGGCCGCCGCTTGATCCGTCTGTCGACACTGACCACGTACGCCATTTTCTACGTTGCTGTGATGGTCCCAGCCAGCGTGATAGACCTGGATAAATCGAACTCCCCTCTCAGCCAATCGTCTGGCAAGCAGGCAGTTCTTTGCGAATGATCCCGAGCCTTCTTTCTTGATGCCGTAGCTATCAAGCGTAGCTGCATCCTCGCTCGATAGATCCATCAGTTCGGGAGCCCTTGATTGCATTCGGTATGCCATTTCATACGATTCAATGCGTGCTTCGATGGCTGCTGCACCTGTGCTTTGTAATCGATGTCGATTGAGATCGCGGATCAGATCAATCGTTTGGCGTTGTGCAGTTGTGTCGACACCTTTCGGATTTGCGACATGCAGAATCGGATCGCCGCTGGATCGAAAGGGAACGCCTTGGTGTTGCCCCGGCAAGAACCCGGCGTTCCACATTGCGGCACCGCCGGACAGGCTTCCGCCACTCTTTAAGACGACGAACCCCGGTAAATCGTCTGCGTCACTGCCGATTCCATAGCTCAACCAAGAACCCATTGCGGGCCGCCCAGGGATCGGGCTTCCCGTATTGAGAAACAATTGCGCGGGGCTGTGATTGAACTGATCTGTGTGAACACTTTTGATGAAGGTGACATCGTCAGCGACAGTTGCCAAATGTGGCATCACATCAGCCAATTCCGCACCCGACTGACCATATTTGGAAAACGAAAATCGAGGGGCCAAGACATTCGCATTGGGTTGGATAAAGGCATAGCGTTGCCCGGCAATCACCGAGGGTGGGATAGGTTTTCCTTCCAGTTCCCGGAGTTTCGGTTTGTTGTCAAATAGTTCCAGCTGACTCGGCGCGCCGGCCATGAATAGGTAGATGACGCGGCGTGCACGAGCGGGATGGTGCAGGCCGTCCTGAGAGGCAGGCGTTGCCGCCAGTGCCGTTGAGGAAGCAAACTCGCGCGAAAGCAGAGATGCGAGTGCTAGCTTGCCCAGGCCAACCCCACAGGTCTCGAATAGCTGGCGACGTGTAGAGGTCAGTGCATCGGAGATCATCATCGATCAGAAACGGTGGCTGGAGCGAACGGATTATCCAAGAAAAGTGGCAATCACAACCACTTCGCCCTATTCTACTCGGTTTGCTCGATCGCGAGCGGAACGTGAGCAGCCAGACGGTGATCGCGTTACACCGATCGGTGTAACGCCGGAAAAGAGCATTCGGGGCATTGGGGCAGAACACCCCGAACGCGGATGCGGCAATTGCCACATCAGATTCACCATAGTAGAACGTCGTCTGACTGGCGATAGGCAGATCGCAAAATGGTCGGTCTCTTGCTCGCGTTCGGCCTCGGATGCGAGATTCGGCCGAGCAACAAGGATAGAATTAGAGACGCCGGTAACGCTTGGCGTTGCGCCCTGCAAGCGTTGGGACTGATCGCTCAAGGTGAGCGTCATCTTTTCTGCGATACCGCAACCTGACGATGCACAACATGACGGACAACTAAGATGGCAAAATCGAAGCAGAAGCACAGTAGCGGAAAGTCGACCCTCGCAGCAGCAGCCGACAAGTTTGCCTGCTACCAGAAGTCAGTGCAGACGCCTGACCACGAAGTGGAGTTTTTTGAGCAAGCGTTTCGAGATGCAAATCGCAGAAAACCCTATACGTTGCGTGAGGATTTCTGTGGCACGTTTGCTGTTTGTTGTGAATGGGTCAAATCACATCCACGTCGAACATCCCTGGGAGTCGATTTGTGTGATGAAACCTTGGCTTGGGGTCGCGAGCATAATCTGGCCAGGTTATCTGAGTCGCAGCAGCAGCGAGTTCGACTGTTGTCGCAGGATGTACGCAAACGTAATCGGCCTCAGGTGGATATCTTGGCAGCCCAGAACTTCTCGTTTTGGATCTTCAAAAAACGATCTGAAGTGATTGAGTATTTCAAAGTGGCTCGTTCAAATCTGAAGCCTGATGGGATCATGGTGATGGATATGATGGGCGGCGGCGAATGCTACGAGGAAGATCTCGTAGACAAGCGAACCATTGTGAAAGGGAAAAAGGGCTTTAAATATCATTGGAAGCAAGCTTCGTTTAATCCCGTCACCGCGGAGGCTCGATTTTCGATCAGCTTTAAGTTTGCTGATGGCAGTAAGTTAAAGAACGCGTTTGAATACGATTGGCGGTTCTGGACCATTCCCGAGGTTCGTGAAATGTTAGCGGAAGCTGGATTTCGGGAGAGTCATGTTTACTGGGAGAGCGAGAGTGAGGATGAAAGCGACGATGAGTACGGCGAGTGGTATCGTGCCGACGATGCTTCGAGTGATCCAAGTTGGATCTGCTACGTCGTTGCAGTGAAGTAGCACGTTAATCTGCTGTGGTCATTCAGCCAGGGAAGCGTTTTCGTGGTTGAACAATGGTCGTCGATCGCCAAGTAAAACGATCAGTTTTTTGGCATGGAAAACGGGTTTGGAAACGTATTCGAAAATCGTTTCGTGGTCAGTCAATCTTAAGTCCGTCGGAATGCGCCTTGGCGAAGAGGGAATTCATTATGCGTTTGCTGTTGCAGGTTGCTGTCCTTTCGTTTGTGACAGCAGCGACTGTTCAGGGAAAAGATTTGTGGCCGACGTTTCGTGGGCCCGACGGTAACGGAGACGCGGGTGATCAACAGACGCCGATTAATTGGTCCGCGTCCGACCACATCCGGTGGCGGATGGAAATGCCGGGCCAAGGTTGGTCTTCGCCAGTGGTCGGTGATGGTAAGGCTTATTTGACGGCCGCGATCCCAGCGAAGGATGTTGAGAATGAATTGCGCCTCTGTCTATTGATCGTAGATGTCGAAAAAGGTGAGTTGTTGAAAACGATTGATGTGATGCGTCAATCTGGCGACCGCCCAGTACGGATTCATGCCAAAAATAGCCATGCTAGTCCGACTCCCATTTTGTCTGGGGATCGCATCTATGTGCACTTTGGCTACCAAGGAACCGCCTGCTTGACCCGTGACGGTCGGGTCGTTTGGCAGAATCGTGACTTGTATTTTCGTCCAACTCACGGCAACGGTGGCAGCCCAGTGTTGGTGGATGGCCGGCTAGTTTTTACCTGTGATGGTGACAAGAATCCGCGAATCGTAGCGCTGGATGCCGAAACGGGTAAGTTAGCCTGGGAGACACCTCGCCCCGTTTCGGCGAAAAAGACGTTCTCGTTTTGTACACCGACCGTGATTCAGGTCGATGGCCGAAAGCAGATTGTTGCTCCCGGAAGCGATTGCGTTTTGGCGCTCGATCCCGGTAACGGAAATGTGATTTGGGATGTTCGGTATGAGGGTTATTCCGTAGTTCCGAAGCCGGTTTTTCACGGTGGCTTGGTCTACATCTCCACGAGTTTTGACCGGCCAGAAATGCTGGCGATTGATCCCAGTGGGAGCGGTGTTGTCACCGACACAAAGGTGGTGTGGCGGGTCGATCGCAATGCTCCCAAGACGCCTTCCATGGTTGCTTCGCAAGGCTTGTTGTATTCGATCAGCGACGATGGCATCGCATTATGTGTGGATGCGGTGACAGGTGAGACTCGCTACCGAAAACGCATCGGTGGTGGTTTCTCCGCATCTCCCTTACTCGCGGGAGGCAATCTGTACTTCACAAGTGAAGATGGAGTGACGACCGTAGTTCGAGCCGGCCCCGAGTTTGATCAGGTGGCTGAAAATGAAATCGGAGAGAGAACACTGGCGTCACTTGCTGTCGTGGATGGCGATTTGCTGTTACGAACCGATCAGGCGCTTTACCGGATTAGCAAGTAAAACGGTTAGCCGGTCTCCCGCTGATTTCGGTAATGGCCGGGTGATTGGCTGGTTTGATTTTTGAATTGTCGGTAAAAAGTTGATAGATCGTTAAAGCCACATTCGAAAGCGATCGATGCGATCGGTAGTTCCGTTTGCTGCAACCGACGCTTCGCATGGTCGATAGCTAGCCGCCGCACTCGATGTAGCCAAGTTTCCCCTGCCAGTTCGGTGAATAGCTTGGTGAAGGTACGACGCGGGATTTTCAATTGTCGCGCTGCAGCATCAATGGTTGTTTCATCAAAGAACCGCGACGGTAAGGTGTCGATATAGGCTTGGACCACTGCTCGTTCGTGACTTGTCATCGAGGGGCGTCTCGCGATTTGTTCGTTCCGCTGACCGATTGTGATCATCAGTTTGAGAGCGTCTGCGACCATGCCCGCTGGACGCATGCTGGACGCAGAATCTTGCCAGTGCACCAATCGACGAAGAAGTGAGGCGACCCGATTGGCGAACTGACCATCACGAACCAAGATGCGGGTCGGCAGGCATTCGACCACGCGTGTGTCAAAGTCGAACAGCGAGGTTGCCATGCAGCAGACGTATAAACTGGCGGCGGAGCTTGGGTCGTCAACGATTCGATTGCGGGTTTGGGGGGCGACTAGGATGACGTCGCCGGCAGAAAAAGACTGGTTTTTACGACCCAGGTGAAACCTGCCACAGCCCTTGAGTACATAAACGACTTTCACAAATGGGTGAGTTCGCCATTCCATTTTGAATTGTGGGCTGTGGTGGCTCTCGAGAACCAAAACACCCCAATCTGGAAGTTTCTCTGGCAAAGCACGATCGGTCAGCGAAATGGTCATGAATCCCCCCTCTTGCCCGAATTGCAAACTGTCCGGAAGCCCGATTTTCCAAGACGAACGAACGGGAAGCAAGTAAGTTACGGTTTCTTTGTTTGAACTCAGCACAGGTGACCGACATGTCAACCGCGACCGAACACACGATCGATCCGCTCCAATTGGTGGTGCCTCGCCGCAAGATCATGGGGATTTCTGCGATCTTATTGCCCTTCGAGAACGCAGGCCAGGTTGACTGGGGTGGATTTGATCAGCACTTACATCGCACCTTTGACGCTGGATTAATCCCAGCCGTCAACATGGATACGGGCTACGCCAACCTGATCGACGAGGCGACGCGAACCGAGGTGCTGCGTCGAAGTCAGCAGATCGCCGCAGGTCGGGACTTCGTTGCTGGTGTCTTTGTTGCAGATCAGTCGGGCGCCCCCTTCGCCCCCGATGCCTACCGTCAGGGGATCGATTCGATTCAATCCGCTTCGGGAATCCCGATTTTCTTTCAGTCATTCGGGCTGATCGAATTGCCGGATGCACCAGTCGTGGACGCTTACCGGAAGCTTGCTGCGGATTGTGACTCTTTTCTGTTTTTTGAGCTTGGAAAGGTCTTTGCTCCGTTTGGAAGGATCTACTCCCTTGATGTGTACGAACAATTAATGCAGATTCCGAACGCCATCGGTGCGAAACACTCGTCGTTACAGCGTGAACCTGAATGGCAGCGATTGAAGCTGCGAAATCGAGTGCGTCCAGATTTTAAGGTGTTCACAGGAAACGATCTCGCGATTGATATGGTGATGTACGGCAGTGACTACTTGCTTGGCCTGAGCACTTTTGCACCGGATGCCTTTGCCCGACGGGATGCGATGTGGGAGGCGGGTGACGCTCGGTTTTACGAATTGAATGATCTGCTTCAGTATCTTGGCGCGTTTGGCTTTCGTGATCCCGCACCTGCCTACAAGCATTCTGCAGCAATGTTCTTAAAGCTTCGCGGCATGATCGCGGAAAGTCATCCTCATCCAGAATCGCCACGACGTCCTGATTCGGATCTGAGTGTACTGGCCGAGATCGCGGCTGATCTGGATCAACGTATGGAGGCTTACAGCAAATGAGCTTTCCTAGAATCGCCAGTCTGAAAACACATCAAGATCTTCTGGCTCGGCTTGAA
>JAQWPZ010000194.1 GCA_029245125.1 Rubripirellula sp. | reverse complement strand
ATCGGTTCTGCCTACCGTTTCGCGGGGCGGGGACGAGATTTGAATGCTGGAAAAGGGCGTGAGCCGATCAGCCAGTCCTCATTCGAAGGGTTTTGAAGGGTGTTTTGAGCCGTCAAATCAGATGGGGCAAAGTTGACGTCTGATTCTCCCGACAACTAGAATTCGACAAGCAAACATGAAAACGCCGAATGGTATGAACCACATGGTCAAAAATGCCGTCCTGAGACCGCTTTCCTTCGCAACCTGGCTGATTTTGGTCAGCTTGATGGGGGCAGCGTCCAGCCACACATTGCTAGCTCAAGATAGTTTTGGGGATGCCGATCTGTTTCCCAACTTTTCCTTGGGCGGATTCGGTGACAATGCTGCGCAGGAACCAGTCGAGTGGTCCGCGCGGTATTTCGCCGACAGCAATGGAAAGGCGCGGCTGGAGATCGAAGCGAATCTGGCGGAAACCTGGCACCTATATTCCACGACCCAACCGGCGGGTGGTCCTACGCGGACGGAATTCAAGCTACTCGATCCAGACGCTGCCAAGATCACCGGTTCGTTCCAGCCAGATCAACCACCTTCCAAGAGCGTGTCGTCGCTTTACAACGGCCTGACCGTCGAAGAGCACGAAGACACCGTCGTTTGGTCAGTCGATTTGCAGTTGCCCTCTGGATTCGAGGGGCCGATACGGGTGCAAGCTAACGGATTGGTCTGCAAATCGGGCGGGTCCAACCGCTGCATGCCGGTTCAGGAAACTTTAACCGCCAAGCTGGTCGGAGCGTTGCCAGGTGCTTCAGTGCCGCAACCCACCTCCGCATCGCAACCCACCTCCGCATCGCAACCCTCCTCCGCATCGCAACCCTCCTTGGTTTCGCAGCCCGGCGATTCGGATGCAGCCGCCGACGCAAAAGCTGCCAAGCCGTTTCGTGATGGCAAGTATGTCGTTGAGTGGAGAGCCCTGGTAACGCCCAGGCAGCTTGGACCAGGCGACAAAGGGGTCCTTCGCTTCACGGCCAAGCCCGATACGACGTATCACGTTTACAAAGCGGTTACCGATGATTCTGAATCGTCAACCAACTTTGTTTTGACCGACAAAGGAGGGCTGTTGGTGGGAGCCCCTGTCGCCAACCAGAGACCGGTTACTAAAACGCTTTTGCCATCCTTGCCACCGATCAGCTACTACAAAGGCGAGGTGACTTGGGAATTACCATTTCAAGTGCCAGCCGATGCGTCGGCTGGCGTGAAAACGTTGACGGGGTTGATCGCTTACCAAGCTTGCACTGATACCAGTTGTCAGCGACCGCAAGGGTTGAAGTTCAGCGTTCAATTGCAGGTTGGTCAGCCCAGCCCAGCCCAACCAGCAGGGATCAAGTTAGTCGCGGCCAAGTCGGCGGAAGTACTCGACGCAGCGGCTGAGACTGACTGGGTGGACGAGGTCACGGTCGATGAACTGGCCTCGCAACCGCCGCGGGCACCCGCTCCTCCAGGACCACGTGGTGCGCGTGGTGCGCGGCCACCAGCCGATTCGGAACTGGTTGGCGATTCGCAAGCACGAGTCGATACTGAATTGGCGGCCGATACTGAATTGGCGGCCGATTCAGCGATCCAAAGTGATTCCGATGCATCCGCAGGCACAGAGATTCCGTTTTGGCTAACGCTTTGTTTCGCGTTCCTGGGGGGATTGATCCTCAACGTGATGCCATGCGTGTTGCCGGTGGTGGGGTTAAAGATCCTCGGCTTTGTGAACCAAGCGGGTGAAGATCGCCGCCGAATCATGGTGCTGAATCTCGTTTACATGCTCGGCATCATGTCGGTGTTCTTTGTTTTGGGAAGTGTGGCGGGGGTCAGTAAATTTGGCTGGGGCCAACAGTTCACTTTGTTTCCCTTCCGATTGGGGATGACGCTGGTGTTGTTCGCCCTCGCGCTCAGTTATCTGGATGTTTGGGAGATTCCCGTTCCAGGAATGGCGGCTGGCGAAACGTCCCAGGATCTGCAGTCCCGCGAGGGTGTGATGGGAGCCTTTTCCAAAGGGGTCTTCGCAACGATTTTGGCGACGCCGTGCAGCGGACCGTTGCTGGGATACATTCTCGGTTTGACACTACAGTTCTCGCCGGCCACCACCGTGTTGGTGTTCTTGACCGTTGGTTTTGGAATGGCATTTCCCTATTTGGTGATTGGGGCGCGGCCGAGTTTGGTGTCTTGGTTGCCGAAACCAGGACCATGGATGGACACCTTGAAGCAGTTGATGGCGTTCCTGTTTTTGGGAACCGTGGCTTGGTTTTTCGCTCAATTCGACGATAGCCAGAAACTGTCCGTCTTCATCTCCTTGGGTGCCGTTTGGTTCGGTTGTTGGATTATCGGACAAGTGCCGAACTGGGCAGAGTTGCAGAAGCGATTACTTGCTTGGGCGTGTGGTATCACCGTCGCGACTTTGATCAGCATGTGGGCATTTAGCGAGAATGGTCTGCAAGAGGATCCGGAGTTGAAGTGGGTTGATTACAGCGAAACTCGCTTGCAGGAACTGCAAGGGGAAGGACGCACTGTCATGTTGGATTTCGGTGCGAAGTGGTGTGGTACCTGTATCTACAACTACGAGACCGCAATCGACACGGACGAAACGCGTTTGCTGGTCGAAGAACTTGATGCGATCGCAATGTACGCCGACTGGACCGACTACAGCGAAGAGATCAAGCAAAAGCTAGAAGAGTTGCAGAGTCGATCGATCCCGTTGTTGGCGATCTACCCCGGCAACCGGCCCGGCGAGCCCATTATCTTGCGGGATATCGTGACGCAGCAAAATGTGAGCGATGCCTTGCGGGAGGCGGGAGCCAGTGTGAGTGCCGCCCAATCGAAAAATACCTCTGCGATCGCAGCAGCCATTCCCTAATTGAACCGTTGCTGTTTGAACCGGTTTTCTCTTGTCCCATTTCTCCTTGTTGATCTCTGATTTCTGACGCGTGGTAGTGAACCCATGACGCTGGTCGATGTCGAAGACACGATCGTGGCCATCGCAACTCCCGGATCACCGGCCCCACGCGGGGCCGTGCGTTTGTCGGGACAGCAGTTGTCGGCCGTGCTGCAGCGGTTGATGCCGGAGCACCAGTTCTCAGGTAGCTCGCCACGTCGAATGGATGTTCAATTTGACTTGGGAACGGTCCTCGGCGATGTCCCCGTTTCTCTGATGTGGTGGCCCACGCATCGAAGTTACACAGCTCAACCATCAGCGGAACTGCACACCTTTGGTTCGCTACCGATTCTGACCGCGATCGTTCGCCGCGCGATCGATGCGGGGGCGAGAGCGGCCCGGCCCGGTGAGTTTACGATGCGAGCGTTTTTGGCGGGCCGACTTGATTTGACACAAGCCGAGGCGGTTTTGGGAGTCATCGAAGCGGAAGGCAGAGGGTCACTCGATCACGCACTCGAACAGTTGTCCGGCAATTTGTCCAAGCCTCTCGAACAAGCTCGGACAACGGTGCTGAACCTGTTGGCGGATGTCGAGGCCGGACTTGATTTCGTCGACGAAGATATCGAGTTCATCGATCGAGCTTCGCTTCGATCCAGGCTCGATGAAATCTTGCTCCTCCTTCGCCAAACAGCTGAAACGATGCGGCATCGTGGCGGCGGAGCTGATCGGCCCATGGTCGCCTTGCGGGGATTGCCCAACGCCGGGAAGAGTTATCTGTTCAATCGCTTGTCCAACCAGGATGCGGCGATCGTGTCCGACGTTGCCGGTACGACGCGTGATGCCGTCACGTGTGAAGCCGACGTCGGTGGGAAACAAATCACACTGTCAGATACGGCCGGCTTGGAATCTATCGACACCGAGATTTCTGAACGGGCTCAGGTGCAAGGGCAACGCGCGTCACAACTCGCGCGTGTTCGCCTATGGTGTGTCGATGCCAGTCGTCCCGATTTTGAACATGCGTCTGAGCAAATGCGTGAGATCGCATCGGCGCACGCAAAGTCTGCCGTCTCGGACTTGTTTCTCGCCACGAAAGTCGACCAAAGCGAACATCCGGTTTTTGCGCCCTGGATCGGGTGCAGTGCCGTGACAGGCGAAGGAATCGAGCTTGTTGTGAGACAGATTTGCGAGAAACTCGATCAAACCGATCAGCAAGAAATTGGATCGGTGGTCGGAACCGCCGCGCGATGTGGACACGCACTGCAACTGGCATCCGAAGCTGCCGAAGCTGCCGTTCGATTGATCGAGTTGAATGAAGGTCAAGAGTTCGTTGCAACGGAGTTGCGGGCGATCGCCGTGCAACTTGGGGAAGTCACCGGCGCTGTCTACACCGACGATATTCTTGATCGCGTCTTCAGCCGATTTTGTATCGGTAAATGATGCAGGTTTGAAGGATAGCGATGCGGAGGGTGGGCCCTGTTTCAGGTTGGCCTGTTTCAGGTTGGCCTGTTTCAGGTTGGCCTGTCTCAGGTTGGCCTGTCTCAGGTTGGCGGGCGGGATAATCCAGTCGGCTCACCCAACACCGAGACTTTCCTTTTGCGGTCGGTTTTCATGCGCCGACCGAGATCGCAATCGAAACCGAACGAGGTTTTTGCATCGCCATCCGCAGACACCGAGCCAACCGATCGAAGCCATGCTGAGTGTCCATTCCAGCCACCACGGGTGATACACAAACCGCACTTGCCACGTTCCCGCTGGCAAGACGACGCCCTGTAGCAGGCCATCGACCGAATGGACCTCGGTTGCTTGCCAAGTGGCTGAGTTGGGTTCGCGAAATTCCGCTCGCCAGTGGCCATCTTGGTATGTCGGCCGTGTCAGCAAAGCAGGCTGTGGAATTTCGACCAACATCGATTCGAACTCAGCTGACCGTTTTAATGAATCAGATCTGATTGTTGCCCGTTCGATCGATGCGACATCCACAGCGGTGTTGGTTTCAAGTTCTGTTTCTGGTGCTGGACTTGCTATCGGTAATGGGACAACCGGTGATCGGTCCGATTGAATGACCGGGAGGGAACTTTGCTGCTGCCAGATTTCTCGCAAGCGTTGAACCGTTGCGGTGCCATCGGTCGCAGAGGTTGGCTGGTGGGACCAATCCCAATACAAACGCAGTCGTGGTGAACTCGCTGGTTCACGTATCAGAATCTCAATCATCTGCAGTTCATTTTCGTTGTCTCGCACCAGAGATTCAAATTGATCGGTGGTGTGTTGCACGTGTTGAATCGCGAGCCAACGCCGAATCGCTCGCCAAAACTGTTCGGTCTGTTCTGGCGTAAGCGTTGAGGTGATTTCACGAGTGGCCGACCAGAAATGATTGATCGCTTCGCTGCTGATCGATGCCATGCTGTTGAAGACTGCGGCACGATCGGCGAGGTGCCACCGTCCAAACCAGGCGGCTCGTTGACTTGATTCGACTTCCAGCAATCTGTCGGGCGCGGAACTCGTTCGCCAAATGTCGGGCCAACCACTGCCTGATCGGGTACGCATCCAGCGGGTACCGGAGGCCAAGTCGCCTGGAGTCCGGGAGAGGTCTAATTGGGACAATGCATTTTGTTCCTCCTGTCGATTGACTCGATGGATCAAGCTGCTGCTGGAAATGGTGACGTCGATCAAGGTGATCACCAGCAGCCCATAACCGATCAGGGATGGGGAGAGTCGACGTCGATGGGCGAGCAGCAGGACCAGGGCGATTGCGACCCACGCGAGCCAACTGTGAAGCCAGGAGCTGCCAATCTCGCCGACCGCCGCTGGGATCCGCAGGGGGCCCCAAAATAAATCCTTGGGGTCGGTGATCAGAGGATCGATCAGCCAACCGGGATTCCAACGCAATGCGAGAGCAGCGATCACCCCGAGTGACACGATCCAGCCTGTCGGTAAGATCCAACGACGAGCGGTTTGGGGTGATTCGATCCACTCGTCGATGACGCTGGCCGTGACGATTGCGGACCCTAAAGCAAACGGGATCAGCCATTTGGCCGGATATCGAAATGAATCGTAGCCAGGCAGGAATTGGTATAGAAACCAATAAGCACCCCCCACCGCGCTATCAACGTCGGAAAGCCAATGTGTATTGGTTTGGATCACCCAGACCAAACCGAATTGGCCCATTGCCAACCAGAGACTGAGTAGGGCAACGACCATCCAGGCATCGATGCCACCGGTACGGTACTTCCAAAGCCGAGACAGCAGTGCCAGCAAAGTGAGCAAACCCATGTAGAGCGTTGGCGTCCACATCCGACCGTCACCGGGGATCCGTCCACTGATGCGGCGATGTTCGGGGAGTAAAGAACCGAAGGCTTGCGGGGTCGCCAGTTCCAAGGTGTGCCATGGCGCAAGTGAATACTGATAAGACTCGTGGCGTTTACTGTTGACGACCGGTGGTTCCCACCACGCCTCCGTTCGCTCGGTTGCCACTCGATCGCTTTGGCGGCTCCACGAAATGGAAGCGGCAAGTTGGGGGGCAGCCAGGATGACAGCCATGATCGGGCTTGCCAGTAAGACCCATGCCGGGAATCCAGACTCTTGAGTGGTGAGTTGTTTTCGTGTGCTGAGGAATTTTCGACCGACCCAAATCACGGTTGCTAATAGCATGCCGTGCAAGGCGGTTTGTGGATCGCCCGCCAGCACCATCATTGCCAAAGTGATGGAAGCGATCAGTGTCCGTTTGGATGGCGATAGGTCGCGGGCAGCAACCAGTGATCCCAGCAGTAACGGTAGCCATGCGGCGCCACACAAAAAGGGCGGATTGCAATACAGGCTTAGCACCACTCCCGACAAAGGGTAAACGACGGAAGCCATGGCCGCCGCGATCGGTGTGACTTCTGACCAGCGGGCCGCACGATAGCTGGTCAGTGATGCAAGGATGAGATGAACGACGATGTACCACGCCATCGCGGCTGTCGTTGAGATCGGTAATGCGTAAACAAATATCTTGGGTGGATACAGCACCGCCGTTGTTGTTTCACCCAGCAGTGGAACGCCCGTGTGGTCGAGAGGATTCCACAGCGGCAGCCATTGGCTGTTCATCCGCCACGCGAGATAGTCGTAAAGTGGCGCATAGAAGTGACTGACATCACGAAATGCCAGGCGATCGATTCCGATCAGTGACGTTGCAAATAATCCCACGATCGAAAGGGACGCCAACCAAACGACCACCCGTGGCATGGTCATGAGGTTCGCTTATTGAGGTGCCGTGACGATGCCCATGCGCGATTGGGTTCGCAGCGAATCGGCTCGCCCCACGACACTCTCGGCTGGTTCAAGGATTTTGGGAACAAGTTCGACATCCACAATTCTTTCGTCACGAATCTCACCCGGCCACAGGGTTTCGGTCACGAAATCGAGGCCGGGGAATTGGTACCACGGCGGGTTAAAGCGTTTACGGATCGTCTCGGTCCGATAGCCGTCTTTTTCGATTCGAAATTCTCGTGTCCCGTAGTAAACAAAGCTGGTCGCTGCGGGGGATGTTCCGATGACCTGATTATCCACCGAAACCACCGCTCCAGGTGGATTCGTGCGGACTGTCATCCGGCGGCGCACGCAACCATTACTCGCCAACATAATGATCGCTGGAAACAGCAACGCGATTCGAATTCTGCGGAAATGAGCCAAGAACCATAATCCGTGAAGTGAGAAATGCCAACACTCAGAGATTCCCTAACATTCTGCGAGCAGCCCCCGCTAGCCCGGTTGGCAACATTTGGAAGTTTCACGCCACCCGGTTTCCCATCTGTTATTTTAGGGGCCGGGATGGCACCCCGCTCCCACACGCAGTTCCCTGTGCCGTTCCCGCGCCCAATTCCCTGTGGTGTTTCCTCACGGGACGTGTGCTCGGGGTGGAAAAGACGGAGGAGAAACCCCGATTCAGATGGGCCCCGTTGACTTCCTTGTGACGAATTTTTTCCGGCTGATTTTCCCCCCACTGATTTTTCAGCGAATGGGCGTATGGCTCGTTCTTCCTCGATCATTGATTGAACTATGGCTCACCTTCACTGGATGCAATTATTTATCGTCTCGCTGTGGTTGATGGGGTCTCTCGTGGCGGAGGATTCCATCGACGTCAAGCTTCGTTCTCAATCGGTCGAGGACGACGGTTCCTTCGTTACCGAATTCGATTCGCAACGTTGGTTGCCTGGTGAGACGGCGATCATTGTGTGTGATGTGTGGGATTACCATCACTGCTTGAATGCGGTCCGGCGAGTGGGTGAATTTGCTCCCCGGTTGAACAAGGTACTTGAGCGAGCCCGCACGATGGGGGTCACGATCATTCATGCGCCGAGTGATTGTATGGATGCCTATCAGGATCATCCGTCGCGTCGTCGCGCGATGCAAACGCCGAAAGCTGAGGTACTGCCAGCGACGATCGGTTCTTGGTGTTCCATTATCCCCACCGAGGAAAAAGCGGTTTACCCAATCGATCAATCTGATGGTGGCGAGGATGATGATCCCCAAGAGCATGCGGCTTGGGCAGCCGAGCTGGAGTCGATGGGCCGCAATCCGAATTCGCCTTGGAAACAGCAAAGTGATTTGATCACCATCGATCAGCAACGTGACTATCTCAGTGATCGTGGAGAAGAGGTCTGGAGTGTGTTAAGCCACCACGGGATCAAGAATGTCGTGTTGGCAGGAGTTCATACCAATATGTGTGTGCTCGGCCGACCGTTTGGACTGCGGCAGATGGCACAGAATGGTAAGAACGTTGTGTTGCTGCGAGACATGACCGACACCATGTATAACCCGGCGAGATGGCCCTACGTCAGTCATTTTGAAGGCACCCGACGAATCATTGATCACGTTGAACGTTATGTCTGTCCAACGATCAGTAGTGACCAGTGGATTGGTGGCGAACCATTTCGTTTTGCTGGCGATACAGGCAACCGCGAACCGCTTGTCGGGGCAAACGTTCCCGCTGAATGGTCGGTCGTGGATGTGCCTCACCAGAGCTCCGATGCGGCGCACCAAAAGACTCCCCATTGGTATCGTTGCGTGGTTCGCGTTCCCGCCGACTGGCTAGCGAACAAGGTCGAATTTGAATGCCAGCATCTGGGGGCACGGGTGTGGGTGAACGGGAACGAGCTTGCCGGACGCAAGTTAGCGAGCGGAGTGACGCGATTTTCGGTCGCTGCAGATTGGGTCGAAGCTGACGAAGCGAACTTGTTTGTCATCCAGATTCCACAGGGAACGCTTGAACAACCACCTGTGATTCAAGCCGGCCCGGCACGTTTGAAGCTTGCCGGACGCTGGCAGTTGAAGATCAGTGAGGAAGTGGCAAATTCGAATATGCCGCTTCCATCCAAGTTCGGAGCCTCGACCGATATCGTTTTCACACCCCGGTAGACCGAGTGTCCTGCCCAGTGAGCGACCCGACGTTTGCCGCCGATAGGATCGGTGGCGAACGCCCCACCCTCTCGGCCTGTCGGATTCCCGGCGACCCTTCAACCGTTCGCCGCTGGGAAAATGAAAGACCGCGTACCGAACGAACCGTGGCTGACGTTTCGGGTGAGCAGTCGCTCCGCGGATTATTGGTCAGCGACCTGCTTACGATTTTCCGTTGAGAATTTCGCCGACACAATTGACCGAAGTCCGCAGGGATCTCGCGGCCATCACAAAGTTTGTATGACCGCTGACTTCCGGTTGGATTTCTTCATATAGCTCGGTCGCTTTTCGGAGCTTCGTCCACTTCTTACGGGCCATTTTTAGATAGACCGCCGGGTCGTCTACATCATCGAGTGGACCGAGGGCGAGGATAAAGTC
>JAQWPZ010000105.1 GCA_029245125.1 Rubripirellula sp. | reverse complement strand
GAGTTCGCCACATGATTTCGCCGGCCTCCCGATTTTACCACGCAGACTCAGGTGTTAACAATGCTCGGCGAATTGCTGATCGCGATAACTGCCATCTTACTCTACCTCCCGAGTAACTGCTGCGGATCGATGTAAAGAGGTGTTGGCAGTTCTTCGGGGCGGCGGATCACCGTAGCTTTCAAGATCCGGTCGGGTGGCAGTTGGACCTCACCCTTCTCCTTCTTTTTGAACGGATCGACCCGTTGCAGGTACGAGATGTTCTCCATTCCCTCGATCACACGCCCGAAGATCGTCTGTTCTTGGCTGATCGAGATGATTGGCAAAAACAAAATTGCAAATTGGCTGCTGGCAGTATTTGGAATGAACTCGCCGGTTTCCCCTTTCGGTACTTTTGCCATCACGAGTGACCCTCGAAAGCCATCTCGTGCGTCCGGTCGGGCGTGCTCATCCATGAGATATTTTCCGCTGTTGCCCGATCCTGTTCCCGACGGATCGCCACTCAAGGCAAACAAATTGTCAACGACCTGCGAAAAGTCATTCCCGTCATAGAAACCAGCTTCCACAAGGCCGATAAAGTGACTGACAGCCGTAGGAGCCTGATCGAGAAACAACTCGATCATCACGTCACCCTGAGTCGTTTCTAGTTTGACTCGCGGCAGTCGATCTTCTTCGATCTCCTTGGTGCGAATTTCAGCCTCGCGTTCAAACGACGCCTGATATTTCTCGAGATAAAACTTGAGCGTCTTATCGGTGTCTTCCATCTGCTCTTCGTTGATCGATTCAAAGATGCGTTTCGCGATGTCGAATTCACCTGAGGCAATCGCGGATCGTGCCGCGACTTGGTAGACGTAAGTCAATTTCGACCCGCCATCCATCAACCGAGCAGCCCCCTCGAGCGTTGATACGTCATAGATACAATGTTCAAAACGATTCTGAAGCAGTGTCACAATGTACGTAGCTGACTCTTCCTCAAAACCGAGTCGCAGTACATCGACGGCCAAAACATAAAGCTCATCCATCAGTCGCCGAACCTCAAGACGCTTCTTGTAATAAGCATCGCGATCCGCCTTGGTGCGTTTCTCGTAGTTCAAATACAGAATAT
This sequence comes from Rubripirellula sp., assembly GCA_029245125.1. Lineage (GTDB taxonomy): Bacteria > Planctomycetota > Planctomycetia > Pirellulales > Pirellulaceae > Rubripirellula. The sequence goes on along the minus strand of JAQWPZ010000105.1, from coordinate 33,867 downwards.
GCATGATCCGCTGATCACCAAGCGCAATCGCAAGCTCGCCGCGTTTCTTGCCAAACGCCTCCACCCTACGGCTGAGTTCCTCCTGATACCCCGGCGGTAGTTCTTCCCCGGAACCTTCCGGTGTTGGCCCAGCTCCTGTTGGCCCAGCTCCTGTGGCTGGATTCGGCGAAATTATTCCGGTTTCCTGAGCCGTGCTCGCCGTCGCAGCAGCCGTGCTCCCCGCCGTCTCGTCTGGTGACCCCAGGATTTCCGCCGCAGTGGAAGATATCTCGGCCCCCGCTGCCGCAACGGGCTGTGGATTGGCCGTGGTTTCCACCGGAGGCTGCCCGCTGGCAATCGAGGTCAAGTTAGCGACCGCGAAAAACAAGGCAAAAATCTGTGGGCGAAAAGACATGAATAGCCCCAATGAAGTTGAGCGAGAGAGGATTGAACAGGCTTTTGGAGGGGTTAGTCGAGCAACGGACCGGTCATTCTGCATCCGACCACCTTCCCCGCGGTTGCTACGAAACGAACGAGGTTTCGGTTTGCGCCGACCATTGACCGGATGACCCGAGAGCAAATCTCGGTATATTGTCCAACATGAGCCCACGACCTGCCAAGCGCCCCGCAAAATCGCGCAAGAAAACAGCCCAGACAGCCAAATCCCCTAAACCTACAAAACTTCGCATCATCGGCGGAGACATGGGTGGGCGGACGGTGCTGTATCACGGCGCCGATTTCACCCGTCCAATGAAGGACAACATCCGCGAGAACTTATTCAATCTTCTCGGGATGGCAGTGAGTGGAACAATCTGCTTTGACCTATTTGCAGGCACTGGAGTCCTCGGGATGGAGGCGATCAGCCGCGGAGCGAGTTCTGCCGTGTTGATCGAACAACATCGTCGGGCCGCTTCGTTCATTCGCAAAACCACCGAGTCACTCGAAATTGAAGCGAAGGTTCAGTTATTAGTCGGTGACACATTCCGTTTGGCCGGGAATCTGCTGGCAGCCCCCAGCAACGACACCCCCTGGACCGTGCTGCTGTGTCCGCCCTATGCACTTTGGCACGAGCGTCCCGATGATCTAAAGCGGATCATGCAACACGTGATCGACAACGCGCCGCCCGGTAGCATGTTGGTCGCCGAGACAGAAAAGCAATTTGATACCGAGTGGTTTCCCGGTGGCCCTTGGGACAATCGGATCTACGGCGGTACCAAGTTGGCTATCACGCGACCGGCTTCACTTTGCGGCATGTGAACCCGCACCCATTGCGGACACCTACTCAGCACCGACCCCTTGTGAACAATGAGGGGTTCAACGCGAAGCCGCAACGGGCGGACGATGTCGCTTTGAAGTTAGAAACGACCGGCAATCAAAATGGATTAAAAACATCCAACGCCACAACGTCGTTCTGCGTCCGCTGCAGAGGCTCTTCAACCGCCAATTTAATTTCTTCACCATTCGCTTGAACGACGGGCTGCTGAATCAATTGAACCGGCGCCCGCAGTGTGGCAAGAAATGCCAAAATTTGCTCGCGACTTTCACTCCGCAATGATCGATAGGCCGTCGCAACGTGGGCTGCCTCACCCCCGTGCCAGCGAATCGCAGAATCGAGTGTTTCGGACCGCCCATCGTGCAGATAGGGTGCGGAGTCCGCAACGCCCCATAAAGGAGGTGTTCGCCATTCCCGTTGCAACAGGTCCCAACTCACATCGTCGACAGAGTTAACCAAGTACGCCGTGTCGGGCAGTAGTCCACGCGGGAACCGAGGTTCTGCAGGGCGAGTAATCCGATGCGGTAGCGGCGGCGAAGATGAAGACGAAGACATCCCGAAATACCCACTGCTCGATTGAAAAAAGTTCGGTGTCGATCGAAAGAAATTTGGTGTCGAAGAATTCTCTCGGCTGAACCTCGGCAATCGCAATCGCGGCGCCGATGCCCAAACCCTCCCTAGCGGCGCCGGTGCGGGAGCCTCCAATAACGAGCCCATATCGTGCAGTAGCAGATCGCTGTAGATGCCTCGCGCCGGCAAGATATTCTCGACATGACAAATGCTACAACCAATTTTTGCGAACAGGTCTCGGCCCTCGCGAATAGCAACGCGATTCTCGGGTAACAGAGTTTCCATCAGCGGCTTCGGTAAGTCTCGGACATAGCGAACCAACATGCCGACCTCGGATTCGCTGACATCCATACCGAAGCTGACATAGGTCTCATCAGCCGCATCGGGCGACTGTGGTGCACTCGCGACTTGCAGACCAAGCTCGGCAGCACATGCGTTGCGCACAAATTGATCGAGCGAAACGGATTGACCACGCCAGCCAAATTTCCCAGCTCCGGCACGCCCACTGATCTGCCCGTTTGTACGACGTGATTGAGCTCGAGCGATCTTGTTCAATTGCGTCATCTCAACCAGATCAATCAGCCCCAGACCGAACAGTGGCGGCGAATTTCGCTGGCTGAGATAGAAATCAACCTCGCCTTTCCGACCTGCCAAAACCGGTCGCTCGGCCACCGATTGTGATGTTCGTTGCGTGGAGGTGTGCCAGCCTTGGGGAACCGATCCGGGCACCCACTTGAGAAGACCTTCCCGAATCGTTTCATAAAAAGGTCGTGCAGATTTCTCATGCACCACCACATTCATTTTCAGATTGCCGGTCGGCGAAATCAACGCCGGATACAACTCCAGTAACGCCTCAAGCATCTCGGGTCTGCCGAGAAAGGCTAGATCCGAAAATTCAACGCGGGGATCAAGCGTTAACAGCGTGACATTCCGCGCAACTCCCGCGCCACCTCCTAGTGCATGGCAAGCTTCGCATGAAGTTGCGTTATGCATCGGCCCCAGTCCATCACCCGGTAGCTTTGACCGATCCGCAAACAAGTGTGAAATGGAGATGGGCGGTTTGAACGCTTCCGGTTGCTTTGCCGATTGGTGCGTCCATTGATGTCGAAAAAGTTCCTCACCACTGGCAAACGGAGGGCGTTCAGCGCCGGCCAGCGGCGACAATAGCAGCCAAAGGGGAATCAACAAAAAACTCGGCAAGAACGCTTTAGAAATCGACCACTTTGAAGGCATGAGAATTCGCCTCGGAAAAGCTGGGAAGAAGAGTAGGGAATTAAATGTGACGAGCGATTCGGGCGAAGTCAAAAAACCCCCTAAGTTACCATTCCCAAATGATTCAAAATCCTTTCAATTCCTGTTTCCCAGCACGATCATCTTCCAGCACGATCATCTTCCATTTCGAAGGGAACGACTCGAGTTCAGTTCCAACGAAAGGCAAGTGGTAGGAATCAGTGACAGAACCGTCACCTTCGGTCTGCCTGATAACACCCGTGCTTTAGGCTTGACCCTCCCATCAGCTTTGACACATCGCCACACCGATCTGTTGCAGAATGCGAGACGGTGGAGTCGATGCTACTTGCGGGTCGGCGATATCCCCTCGCGATTCCTTTGGGCAGCACAAGCGTTGCCATCACAACCGTCTCCATCCAAGGAACTTCGACCATGTCGATGTACCGTAATCGTTATTTCTTTCTAGGAATACTTTTGCTGCTAATCGGAATCCAATTCCGAATGGTGGAGTCATTTGTGCTGAACGAGAAAGCGACACGAGCATTGGCTCGGATCTCGAAGGAATCGACAGTTGCCGACAATTCAGGAATGGGAGCGATGCTGATGCAGATTTATCCAAACCCAACCAAGCGTGTAGCACCACCACGTTGGCTCGGTTTGTCGATGATCGCAATTGGTGCGGTGATAAGTTGCCATGCGTTGGCGATTCCGAGTCCGCAACGGCAAGAATAGCGATGGGGGCCGGTTCCACACCCTCCCGATTATGGGACCGGCCCTTCCCACTCATTGCTACGCCAGCTGGCTCGCTCCCGTTGTCTATCTGGTCGCGTGCGGACACCGCCCTCCCGTGCCGCACGCGACCTGAAAAAAAAAGACCCATTACCAAAGGGCGTCCTACGGGATCTCCCAATTTTCCTACTTGTTGTCCGATTCGCGGAGCGAATCGACAAAAAACAAACCAAGCGGAATTCATGGACCGAATCATTGCTTGTGACGTGGAACTCCTCACAAACTAAACCATGCTCTTGCTGGCCATTATCGCCCTGGTTCGATTCGCAAACCAAAAAAACATCTTGCCGATTCACGTGATCCGGCACTCCTTCACCACAGCCTGCATCTCACTTGCCGCGATCGTGATGGCAACTCTCCCCTGCATCAGCGGCAGCACCGCGATCGCGCAACAAGTTGCTCCTAGCTTCACTGCTCCAAATCGGTCGACCGCATCTACCGCACCACGCTACATGCCCAACGGTAATCAAACCAAAAGTGGCAAGCTGCTCCGTGAAGGAACACTGATACCGCCAACGGTTGGAACGATCGTCCCGATTGGAAGACGCTGGGGATTTGAAATCACGCCCCGTAACATGCTCCCGCAACAAAACCGTCACCGCGAAACACGTGCATCTTCCACCAGTGGAACGAACAACATCGTTGGAACCCAAAACGGTAGCACGCAGCACACGCGAATTGGGATCACGAATGTTGAAACGAATGGACGCCAAGTCATGCAGGTCATCGAAATCGAACAGCGAAGTGAAACTGCTGTTGGAGGTTCCCCCCAACCAAGGCAACCAACCCAACCAAGGCAAACGCCAGACGATCATCTTCGCTGAAAACCTAATGCTGCAACGAATCGTTGAAGCGGTGGTTGCCGACGCAGCAGACGATTGCTGGACGATCTCTGGCACGATTACTGAGTTTCGCAATCAGAATCGCCTTCTTATTAAAACCGCCGAACGGTCTAACCAAAACTAATTGCACTGCGGCTGATCTTCTTGCCGCCCGGATGCTGTGCCGCCAATTCGATTGCGGCTTCGACACTCTTGCACCGTTTCATCTGCTTGCCCCTCGACCAACTTGTCACCCGATCACTGCCGAAAGTGGAATGATCACCGACAGAACAAGTTGGCCAGTCACCAAACGCTCGCGGAAACGCTGCGCCAAGCAAGGACGCAACTTCTCTTTACTGCAACGTCCCCCCCAAGAACGCGATCAAGAGTGAAGGATAATCAGCAAAAAGGTTTGCCAAAATCGGCTCAATTTGGTCATTCCACCCTGTCGAGCAGCGATCGAAGACTCAGCAACATTTGCGATCCCAGCAACAACTCGCTAAGCTAGTAATAGGAATGCAAGCAAATACCTCGCGGAAATGTTTATGTCCTGCTCTGATTCAGACGCTAAAGCCAACGAGGACATCGACTTTATCGTCACTGTCACACCGGAGGATCTGTCCACCGACCGCGACTCGCAAGTCTTTGCCGAGCAAATGCAGCAGGCAATCTGTGAAGCGCAAAAGCATGGCTCGAGCCGATTGGCACTCGACCTCTCAGAGGTGAGTCAGATTCGCAGCGTTGGCTTGAACAGCTTGATCGCAGTCAACAGTAGCAGTCGCTGCGTTGGCTTGAGCGTCGTGCTATTGAACATTCAGGCGAGTGTTCGCGAGGTTTTTTCGCTGACCCGTCTCGAAAGAATGTTTGAATTCGAAGAACGACCTGCCGTCGGGAGCGCCGGCTAGCTTGGTCCGATTGCGGGTTTTGCTTTCGCTGGCGTAACTTCGACGCCTGCCTCTCGAGCCACCCGCTGTGGATAGAAAAGGCGATAGGCCCAGCAGTTGTCGTGATGTGCCGGTTCGAATGCCGTCTCGGTACGCAGCACAGGCGAGGGCTTAGAATTGCCGGAGAAAGCGAAGGTCGCCGCTGTACAAATCGCGAATGTCCGTCACGCCATGGCGTCGCATACACAATCGTTCGACGCCTAAACCAAAGGCGAAGCCGCTGACCTTTTCGGGATCGTAACCAACAGCTTCAAACACTGCCGGATCGACCATCCCAGCACCACCGAATTCGACCCAATTGTCGTTCCAGTAGAAGTCGACTTCGACACTTGGCTCGGTGAACGGAAAGAAAGAGGGCCGAAACCGAATTGGAACATCGCCGCCGAGGTAGTTAGTTGCAAAAACACGCAGAACGGTCTTCAGATTGGCCATCGTCACATGCTCGTCAACCAACAATCCCTCCATCTGATGGAACATCGGGAAATGAGTTGCATCGGGATCGTCTGGCCGATAAACCCGCCCTAGCGAAATGATCCGAATGGGAGGTGGATTCTGTGCCATCACACGGATCTGAACCGTACTGGTTTGGCTTCGCAGCAACTGGCTACCATCGCTACTGCGGTCATCCAAGTTTGTCGCGGCAGTCGCCAGATAAAAGTTATCTAAGGGATCCCTAGCGGGGTGATCCTGGGGAATATTTAAGGCGACGAAGTTGTGCCAGGGGTCTTCGACCTCGGGTCCTTCCGCTGCCTCGAAGCCCATCCGCCCCATGATTTCCATGAGGTGCGAGATCGTTTGTGTGATCGGGTGAATATGCCCTATTGGAGGACGAACACCTGGCAGCGTCGGGTCGAAAGTGGGATCGAAAGAGGCATCTTCCCCGCCATCAAGACGGTCTTTGGATGCATCGAACACAGCCTGGAGTTTTGACTTGAACTGGTTCAAACGCTTGCCCGCGGCAGGTCGATCTGCTTTGTCGATCGACCCCATCCGCTGCTGAACTTCCTTCAGCGCACCACTCTTTTGGCCGAGATACCGGACTCGGTTCGCCTCGAGCGCATCGGAATCGGCAGCGGCATCAAACGCACCGGTTGCTTCGCTCTCGAGCGTGTCGAGAGTCGATAGAAAATTCTGCAGAGACATCGCAACTGAAGTCAGAACCGCTTATGCAGCGGCGCTGGCGAGCGTTTCCTTGACCTTGTCACAGATGTCTTTGAAGCTGGCTTCATCATGAATCGCCATTTCGGAAAGCGTCTTCCGATCCAACTCGATCCCAGCTAATTTCAATCCGTGGATGAACTCGCTGTATCGCAAATCATGCTGTCGCGTCGCAGCATTCAAGCGGGTGATCCAAAGCTTACGGAAATCGCGTTTACGAGCGCGTCGATCGCGAAAGGCGTACTGACCACTACGAATCAGCGTCTCTTTGACCGTTCGCGTTAGGTTACCACGTCCACCGCGGTACCCTTTGGCACGCTTGAACAGGCGTTTTTTGGACTTATGTCGGGCTTGACCGGTCGTGGTACGCATGCGATTTGCTTCCTAAAGTTGGATTTTGAGGGGGATTCCTGCTCAGGTCCCGCGGCTCGCGTTGACAACACGCCCACGAAGTTTTACCCAGCCGGATGGAAAACAATGTTTCCTGTTGAAATTTGTGAGTTCGCCCGTGAATGAACGACACTCGTCAAGTTTGATTAGTAGCTATTTCCGTTCAGTGCAGCCTGAATTGTCGCTTCCATGCAACGATCAACCGCAGTTGTGCCACGAAGGTTACGACGGCGTTTGGAGGAAACCGCTTGTGCCAAGTGACTTGTCCCGCTGCTGCGATGCATCGCTTTGCCGCTTGCGGACAATCGAAAACGCTTCTTCGTTCCCTTGTGCGTCTTGACTTTACTTTTGCCTTTACTCATCTGCCAGTTCCGATCCGTTGATCCGCTTGAAGGAGGTCCGCTCTCTTATCGAATCCAGCAAGATACCGAAGCAGACCAAGATTGTGAAGGCCTTTTATCGGCTCTCAACGGCCTCTCGACCGCTTTTTATCCAATATTTCGCTGGCGTGGGAACACCCAAACCAACATCAGCTGACCGAGAATCTGACGAAACGCTGGGATCTGGCAGCTCGAAGCCTATTCCAATTCATGCTCCCCACGCCAAATGGCGAGCCAATTCGCAGAAATCGAGTCCGATCCGCCATCCAACGGCCCCATCCGCTAGGTGCATGTTTTGCTCGAGCCTCACGAATAGAGTGCCCCGCTCCACGGCCACGCGTCGGTGAGGCCCTTTAGTGGCCCATTTTAGTGCCAAGCCTCGGCAGTCGACGTTTTGCATCCTGCTTCAACCCAACCGCAGATCCGGAACACTGCGGCAGATCCGGAACACCGCGGCAGATCCGGAACGCTAAAAGATACACACGGCTCGATTCCCAGCCGCCCAAAAGGTTCCAGCTCATTTGCAGCTAGCCAGCATGCAAAGGCGATACAGCCATCACGCCTCCACCAATTTGAATCTCAAAGTCGATGAAACCATGCAGATTTCACATAAACAACCAAATCAGCTTCTCCCGTGCCATACGTTCCCTTGGATCTCGCACGGAACCCCGCCCACAAATCCCTCCCCCAAACGTCCACAGGAACACCAGTGCGCATTCCACTGAGCCCTTGGCGTTGCTTCAATCAGGCCGTCCGATGAACGATCTTGGCACAGGGCCGACACGCATTCTCTTTATCGAAGATAGTGCAGTCTACGAACGGCTTGTGACGCAAACACTAGCTAAACGAAGCTGCGACTTTCAGTTTGTGATCGCCCGCAGCTTAGGCGATGGGATCGAGCAGCTTAAATCCGGGACTTTTGACATCATCCTCTCGGATCTCGGTTTACCTGATGCATCCGGACTCGATGTGGTCCGGAAGCTACGTCGAGATTTCAACAGCATGCCACTCGTTGTCCTGACCGGACTGGATGACGAAAGTGTCGCCATGCAGGCCCTCGATGTCGGGGCGCAAGATTACCTCCGCAAAAGTGAGCTCACCGCCGAAGGTTTGATTCGCGCAGTTCGATACGCGATTCAGAGACATCAAAACTCTGTTATGCGGGAACTCGTTGACGAACTGCACGCGAGTCGCGAGATGCTCCGCACGAAGAACAAGCGACTTGAAGAACTCAACCGGCATGCGCATCAATTTGTCGATAACGTATCCCATGACTTTCGCACTCCGTTAACGGTCATCAAAGAGTACGTATCGCTGATCTCCGAAGGGATCGTCGGTGAGGTGAACCCCGAGCAGTGTCGGATGCTCAATACAGTCGAAGACCGTGCAGACGACTTGAATACCATGGTCGATGACATGCTCGACGTCAGCAAAATGGAAGCTGGCGTGCTATCGGTCTGTCGCAAGAGATGTAGCGTCCAAGAAATTTTCCACCGTGTGCACCCAAACCTCGAGAAGAAAGCCTCCCTTCGGGATGTGCGTCTCGAGATGCACATCGATCCTGATCTACCCGACCTCTATTGTGATCGCGAGAAAGCTGGCCGGGTCATGATCAACCTGGTGGTCAATGCGATCAAATTCTGCGGCACTCCGGGACGTGTTTTGGTTTCCGCGTTGCCCCTTCCCGAGACAAACGAAGTCGAAATCCAAATCACTGACAACGGTCCCGGAATCGAACCGCAATTGCTTTCAAGCATCTTCCGACGCTTTAAACAAATCGACACCGTTCCTTCTTCTCAAAGCACAAAAGGTTTTGGACTCGGCCTGAGTATTGCAAGAGAACTGACACGACTGAATTTTGGACAGATCAGTGTTCAAAGTGAGGTCGGCAAGGGAAGCACCTTCGCATTCACAATCCCATCGAACCACCCCGTCGCTATCGTTAAAAAATACCTCGCTCAAGGTCTCGCAAACGAACGCAACCCGCGAACCCTTCACTTCTTTACTGCCAGATTAAACGATGCCAACAGCCTGAACTTGGCGGACGAGATTGACAACCTGTTCGGCTACATTGCGAGAGAAGACGAACTTCTGTTTCGCTTGAACGCGACCCGCTGGCTCATCATCACCCCCATGGCCGACACGTCAGTCGAGAACTACATCGACAAAATCCAAAGCACCCACGAACAGATTAGCCGCAATCGTCCCCTTGGCCCGCTGCCGAAAACCATGATTCAGTTGATCGGCGAATACTCACCTGAAACAGATCTTGAACAACTTCTCAATACAACTTCCCGATTGGTAACCCGACCCGACAGTTGTGATAATTCTTCTCAAATGGAAAACAAATTATTGGATTCGAGCGCTCACGAGTTCTGTCCAGCAAATTGAATCCTGAAGCCCTGAATCACAATCAGGTTGACCATCATGTCGCCTGCAAACTCAAAGCGTTTCCCGAAGGCACTGGTCGTCAATGACGATCAAGACGTTTCGTTCCGTACCTACTGCCGCCTCAATCATGCGGGTTACCAAACCAACACAGCGTTCGATGGCATGGAGCGAATTCCACAGGCGACAGAACAGCTGCCAGATGCAATCCTGCTCGACTTTTAAATGCCCAAAATGGACGGCTCCCCAACGTTTCGTGTCTCAAAGAGAGCGAGCGAACGAAGCAAATTTCGATCGTGATCGTCTCAGCCAGTCTCGTTGATCAACAGAAATCGTTGGATTCAGGTACCCATTCCTTCCTACCCAAACCGTGCAACGACAAGCAGAACGTCGACACTGTACACACCGTCGTTTTCGGAACCCCGGCTTAATCCACCGTCCAATAAGACAATTCGGATAGCGGACGAAGGCAACGGCTAGGTGAGCAGTCTTGAAGTGAAATGCAAATTGCTTGGACTCAATCCGATAACGAATCACGACGCAATGAGTGCCTTGCGTATGGCACGTGACGTGAACCCGAATATGCTCATCGTCGATCTAGACAAGCCAACAGGCAATGGTTTCGCCATTCGCGAAATGCTGTGTAATGAAATTGAAGATCCACGCTTTCCCATTATCTTTCTGAATGGCAAGACGAATGAGCACGTGCCGCCTCGCTGCAACGAAATGGGTGTGCATTACGTCCTCAAAAGCACCAACACATGGGAACGCCTGGCTCCGCTTCTCGAAAATGTTTTCGATTTTGCATTCAACACCACCATCCCCCGAGCAGCCCAACGGCAACCATCCCCGAACGGAACTTGTCTGCTCCCGAAAGCTTGACGCAGCAGATTCAATGGTTCACGAACCCAACCCACCTAGCGGCACGAAACAACGATCACGCATCACTCGCGAACCCGAATCCTCCCTCCCAAGTTTCCCACCCAGCGAAAGCACGCTGACACTCTCGCAAAGCCTGCTCTTCGCATACGCTCCCTCCCCTCGAGTTTTCTGCTATGCCAAAAACAACCGTGTTGATTGCAGACGATGATATAGATCTCGTCCATGCTTTGACTGCCAGAATCAAAAGACTCGGCTGCAAAGTGATCGGTGTGACCGATGGAAATTCGGCCGGTCTGAATCTATTTTTGACAGATGAGAATGATCATCATCCGGACATCGTCATTCTGGATATTGAGATGCCTGAATGGGATGGCCTGGCACTCCGCGAAGATATGTTGGTCGATGGAGTGCTTGCTGAGATCCCCGTCATCATTCTCACCGGCCGATCAGATCCCCAAACGATTCGTCGGGTGGAAGAACTCGGTGCCCAATACATCCACAAATCATCTCGCTGTTGGAAACAACTCGAACCTATCCTGCAATCACTCATCGATCGCAAACGGTCAGACGCGAACAAAAACCCGCGTGCCGCCTGTCGATAATCCATTCGCGTCCGCCGTTAAACGGAAGAACAGAAACCGGCATCGACACTAGTTTCGGCATCGGAGGAATTCTTGGAAAACACTTGCCCACGTCTGAAGAACATAGGGCCACGGCATTTTCGAATTCTCAGCGGGCACGATGCCGAACATCTCAAACACGATTCCATCGGAACCACACAATATGTAACGCGACGATTTATATGTAATACTCGATAACCTCGGCTTCCACGATTTGACGTGGCTCTCGATGCAAAAGCGTTTCGGCCAATCGCAAGGCTTGGCCACGCAACTCGGGTACTGCCGTCGTTTCCCACAGTTCACCTTTGAGCAGCGGGCCAATTGCGTACATCACACCGACGGCATCGCCAACTGAATTGATGATTGCAAACTCATCATCGGCACGAACGCCCATATCCAGCTCGTCACTTTGCACCAAACCACGGCTTAGCAAATTACTGAATAACGGTGAGGCCGTCTCGGACAATTCGGCCATTGGCCCAGTGCAGTTGATCACCAAGTCGCCTGCTTGCGTGAATTCTGCACCGCTGCTGTCTCGCATCAGTATTTCAATTTCCTGTTCACCTGGCACAAGCCGTTCAACCGTGCCAGCAACAATTTGCAATCGCCCCGAGTCGAGCGCATCGGTAACTTTACTGTGCACTGAGGCTGCGATTCGATGGCGTAAAACATTCCACTCAGAAGCGTTCTTTGAAAGAAACTCTCGCTTCTCATCCCCTGTCAAACTTCGCCAAATTTTCTGCGTATGAGGACGTAGCTTATCGACAACAATTGCCGGATTCTGGCTCATTTGCCTGAGCCGATCGCAATGTTTCTGGACGAGGCTGCGAAGCCCATTCAGCCCAAGTGTCTGCGTGTCTTCTGGCAAAAAGTCATCATATGCGATGCCGCGGAAGTGAGACTGAGGCAATCTGCCCCCGCGTGATACCGCCACGATCTGGCCGTCCCACCCGATCTCCCGCAGCGTCAGCACAATGTCGATCATCGTGAGACCGGTACCGAGCAAAACGATTTTGCCGCCCGGAGCTGGTAACCGACTCAGCCAGTCACTCCACGGGTCCGAACGGTAGCGAGGATCATGGCGAAGTGGTGACGAGGATGGAAACAAGCGAGGCGGCTGGTTGCCTGTTGCCAAGACGACGCGTTCCGCCTCAATTTCCAGCCCACTTTTCAGTATCACCCGCGCACGCCCATCGATTTTGACGTCGATCGCTTCGTCCTCTATCGTCTCGATTTGCACCTGACAACGTGAATCGATCGGATTCTCATAGGCCGCCAACAGCCCACGCAAATAGTCACCATAGACTCGCCGCGGGGCGAATAACTCACGCAACTCTCCTTCCGCCCTGTCACTGTATTCGCTTCGCGACCGCAACCAATCGAGAAAGTGTGTTGGAAAGTCGGGTAACGCTGACATATTTCGCGCTGCCACGTTCAAGACATGCTCCGAACGCGATGTTCCATATGCCGTCCCCCGACCCAACGGTCGTTTTGAATTAATGATCACAATTCGCAACGGGCGTTCACTCAACCGCGCTAAGTTCACAGCGACCATCGTCCCAGAAAATCCACCACCAATAATTGCAACAGTATTCATGCTAGGAAAGAACTTTACGCGCGGAGTGAGAAGAGATCGAATCAAGTGATTTACGAAACAGTCATTTCACAAATCATTACAGATTCAATTTGAATCCATCTCTAGGATTGTAAGCGTGTTCAGGTCCTGCCGCTGAACGAAGCAGTCAACCTAAGATTGACAAAACCACTAACACAAATCCCTTCACCGCAATCGGCAGCACCGACTGGCAGATCAGGCAGAAAGACTGGCTTTTCGGATTCTGTGGAAGAACACGCAAGACTTGAAGCTGCGGAGAACACAGACGCTAACTTTTCAAAAACCCGATTGATCGCATCCAAGGCCAACGGCGTTGCATGAATGCGAAATGCCTCCCGGTCGGATGCACCGTCGGATGCACCGTCGGATGCACTCGGAACGAACGACCGACGCGATGTCCTCTGAATGAGCAAACTGCTTGCCAGGACTCTCCCGCGTACAAATCCCCCCTCGTTCGGATCTGACTACCAGAGCGATTCAAATTGATCGGCAAGCTCAGAATGTGAACGCACGACTTTGGAAATGGAGCGAGTCTTGCTTAGCTCCGGCGGTTGGGACATTAGGCATTTCACAATCCGCCCTATTTCGCAGCAAGCTGCATCCGGTCCACTTTGATTTCCCGCTCAGGGGGAGAGTCATCTCGCAAGCGGCGCATCAACTCGCTTCCCCAATCGGTGCCTTCCGGGGAAAGTTTACGCAGTAAACGCTCAGCCCGAATCAAGTGCCGAGTCTCCGGGCGTTTTCGCTCCAATGCGTCCATCCATCCTGTCGACAAGACAGCGTTCAAAGTGGCGAGATCGTGCCAACCGGATACCGAAGCTAGTTGCGTGCAATCGCTGCGAGCCGCAACGATCAGCGTCCCTCCCTTCCCTGTCGACTCGAAAGGGGGCTGCCCAGTTAGCTGACTGAGAGCGGGCGCCGCTCGTAACGGCAGAGTGATGAGTGTGTATTCGTTAAGTACTTGCTGAGTCAGCAGGGGAACTTGCGGGACATCGAACGAGCCTTTTTCGTTCAGGACGAACAGAATCGGACGGTTCGCTCGTTTCGCCCGCTCAATTTGCCTGGCAGCTTCCACCATCAGTGGACCAACCTCGCTGACTTTCTCACCAAGGACGTTTTCAAAGATCTCTTCATAGACTCGCATCAAACCTGGCATCGGCTGCGCCATCAGTAATTCGTGCACCTTGCGATCTTGGCCGCTACGGGGGGCAAGACTTGCCAAGTGGTGCGCCGAAGCGACAGCCCGTAATCGCCGCAGACCAGGCTCATGCTTGACATTGTCGTAAAGATCGACTGCCCACTTCGCTTCCTCTAGCAACACGCTAGCCGAAACAGGTCCAGTGACCGAGTGAATCACGTTACCTTGAGGGGTGAGAAAATAGCTTGCTACGTTGCCACCATTTTTCGTGATTCGGCCGTTCACGTTAAGAACACGAAAGTCACCAACCTGCTGGTGCGCGGCGATGAAATGTTCGGAAAGGAAATCACCAACCTCAGCGTCTGACAGAGCGCCCGCCCTGTATTTGGAGGCATTGTTTCACGTAAACCCGGGTATTTTAAAATTCCCGGACACATGAATCAAAAAGACGAGCTTGTCTTGTTGCTCGGCAATTCGATAGGCATCCTTCGGTTCTGAGCTCCAATGAATGGTCGTGCCAAGACGGTTCTCGGGTTCTTGGCAAGCCCCATCCCGACAAATCCCCGTATCAGACACAGGTAGCTGCTCGACCGAAAGAGGCTCGGAAGAGGGAAGCGACATCAGCGGATCAACCTCCGGCTTGACGCTCTGCTTCGCCAGCAGCCACTGCTCACCAATGTAAGCGGCTGCTTCGCGAGTCCGCCTAACGACCGCTTTTTCAATTTCCCAAGTCACTTCATGAATATCAGCGACCTCTGGCATCGCTGCTGGAGCAACAACACTGGCAACCGGAACAGGCTCGCTTAACGCTGCCACCGAGCCTAAGTCAGAAGCCACAGCAGACATCGGTGCAGTGGCTGACAAACCCAGATCACTATTGATCATCGCCGTTGGTAAAGCGACCAACGTTTCAGCGTGACTTTGTGAGTCATCGAGTGAGACAGGTGTCATCTCCGCTGAATCGTTCACCAATCGCAGACTTGCGACAGGATCGCTCGGAGCGGCAAGATCTAGCACACCAGATTGGCCAGCGATTAAACCGACGAGTAGGCAACAAAACGCCACCTGAAGATGAATCACGACCCGACAAAAACGCGAGCCCGCCGACACTGGAGAATTAGCTGAAAGCCGATCCGAAGAGCAAGCAAGCGGTTCAGTCTGTCGCGCAGTCTCTACTGGAGGTGCCGCGACCGGTGGCGGAGTGATCACCCTCGGGGCAGGGGCAACTGATGCGGGGGCAACTGATGCGGGGGCAGGTGTTTTCACGTGAACCCTCTCAAAATCGGTGTGACAAGCCTTCGGTCATTCATTGACGACAAGTAGGCTACCATTTTTGCATCGAAACTCAAAGTATTTCCTGGCTGAATCAAGTTTGGCCCCAAGGAGCTTCCGCATTAGCCAAGCGATTGACTCGCTGTACGGCCGGTGACTCGCTGTACGGCCGGTCCGGGGAAATCGCCTCACCCTTCCCATTCCGGCGATGCCGCAAATTCACAGGCCGTTTCTGCTTTTCGCGAGAACATGCGTCTGCTCAAAGCTGCTGCTTCAACTTGTATTGGCGAAACCCGCGAGCACGCCCAAACTAGTTAAACTGCGTATTCTGCTTACCTGTACCGGCCCCTTTCTGGTTGATCTACCGTGCTTCAATCTGTTCGTTACCTCCATCTAATCTCGACCTGCCTTGCAACCACTTTGGCGTTCGCTGCAGCACCGCCGGAGCGTCCGAATATCGTTTTGATGATGGCGGACGACATGGGTCTGGGAGATACCAGCGCGTACCAGGATTTCACAGGTAATACAGATCGAGAACAACTCGCGACACCAAACATGCAACGACTCGCGAATCGAGGCGTTCGATTCACCGACGCGCATACACCATCCTCGCGGTGCTCACCAACACGATACGGTTTGCTGACTGGACGTTACCCTTGGCGGAATCGGCTCAAGCACTGGGTCCTTTTTGGTGTCCAAGGTGACCCAATGATCGAACCAGACCGCCCGACCATTGCAACACTTCTGCAGCGTCACCACTATGGCACCGGCATGTTTGGCAAATGGCATATCGGGCTGCGTTACCGCACAACGGATGCCGGCCCCGCAGACGGCTGGAACGATGCTGACCTAACCCAGCCACTATTCGACACACCAATCGACCATGGTTTTGATGTCGCCAAATTCACTTCTCGGTCACATGGCACTTCCGGCCCCTCACCGGGCGGCAAAAAAAAGAATGGGCCCGATCAATCAAGCGGACCAGGTCACGTCCACGATCGCAAAGTTATCGGCGCTACTGGCAATGGCAAAGAGATCGTATCCAGTGGACCGAATGCCTATATTTTGGAAAAGCTCGGCGGACGCCACCTACGACATACGCTGCAATTTCTCCGCTCGCATCTGGAAGCTCCCACGACTTCAAAAAATCCATTTTTTGTTTACTACGCCAGTAATTCAAATCATGGACCGCATACCCCAGACAGCGAAATTGAATCAGTTGCGGTAGCCGGTGCTGCGCGGAATCAAGCCGGCGAGCCAATGAACACCAGAAGCGATTACATTTATGAAAATGATGTCGTGCTCGGATTACTGATGGACTACCTGGCTGAAACAAATGACCCCCGTCGACCCGGGCATCCGCTAATCGAAAACACCATCGTGATTTTCACAAGCGACAACGGTGCGGAGATCAAAAACAAATTTGCAACCGGGCCGTTTCGCAGCCACAAGGGATCAGTCTACGAAGGCGGACATCGCGTCCCCTTCCTCGTTTCCTGGGCACTCGGTGGTGTAGGAGATGGAAATCCTAGCACGACAGGGCGTACCGATGAAAATCTGCTTTGCCTGCAAGATACGTACGCGACCTTTGCTGAAATCCTAAATACCGACATGCCAGATTACGCAGCCGGGCAAAAAGGAGGGGAGGACAGCTTGAGCGTGCTCCCAGCATGGCGTGGTGAAAAAATGCCTTCACGACCTGTGATCTTCAATGATCACAATGAAGCCAAAGATCGAGCCGCAAGCGCCATCCGGATCGATAATCCAAAGGTCGGTGGATCCATCCAAACCGGCAAGTGGAAACTCTTCTTCAATGCGCGGCTCCTCAGAGAAGGAATTGCTGAACCGACCGAGCTCTATAATTTGGCGACCGACCCAAAGGAAACGGCGAATTTGATCGAGTCTGATGAACTGCAACCACTCGTCACCAAGTTACGAGCATTAGCGCTGCAGCACCGAACAACAGGTGGCCATCAACTCGCCGAACTCACATCAAACCAACGAATCTCACTGTCGTGGGTAAAGACTGCCCCAAAAGCGAATACAACAACCATCGATGCGCGAAAGATGCTCGACACAGCAAACCAAGCAGACAGCACCATTGAGGTAGCGGATGCAACCGGCGCTGAGGTCACGGTCAAAATCACAGGCCTCGATCGGAAAGAAGATATCGCGCCCGGATTTTCAATCAACCAACGGGGATTGGGCTTATTAGGCGGACGTGTTGAGCAAGTGGATGAATCAGAGTCACTCGTATTCAGTTTCAACCGGGATGTCATCGTCGAATCGATCTCCATTGTCGCCGGTAATGGAGTTTGCGGAGGGTACTACCAAATCCAAAATCGATCACCACTAGCGATCTACTGCGTCGATGCCGACATCGACGCACAGGACCAATCCGGTCAATTAAGCGATATCGGTGTGGTTCGAGCAAATGAAACGTTGCGATTAAACAGCCATCCCCATTACGACGTCGAAACACCTGGAAAATGGCGAGTTCGCGACATCACGTTTCGATTACTGGATGCTTCAAGTCCTGAGTGACAACGACGACGCAACGCCCCGTTGATACATTCAAGAAAAAACGCGATGCACAGGGTGCAGTAAATGTCGTTCGCAAATGCCAATCAAGAAGCACCCACCGCATTGAGACGGAACTGAACAGTCATCTTGACCAGTCCCGCAACGCTTTTAATAACTTCGGATCACCAGAAATAACCTGCCCGTTTTCATCAATCATTTCCAAAGGCTCAAGAACCGGATCCTTCGAAAGAAATTTGAATGTTAACGCAAAGGGTGAATCTGCCGCGGTCGTCCAAGGACCGATTAATCCGTAGGTGTTCGACAAGTAATCGCGGATAGCGAATGTGCGTTCTGAAACAAGGCCAATGTCGCTGAACAGACTATCTCCACTTAGAACATCTGGACGATTCAGCTTCCACCCCAGTGCATCCATGAGCGTCGGCAATAGATCAGCATGGCAAGTCGGCGTATCCATTAAGCGTCCCCCCCGTCCCGGCACAAAAACAATCGCGGGCGTCATGTTTTGAACCTTCGAAATTCGCGTGCCATGTCCGATCGTTCCATCCTCTAAAAAAGCTTCACCGTGATCGCCGGTTACCACCAGGATTCGGTCCTCTCGCATGATCGAGGACAAAAATCGATCAATTGTCCTCGCACTGTTGCGGTAACGGTTCCACACGTTATCTCGTGATCTGATCGAATACGGATAGAGCAATCGATCATCCGCCGATGGTTGAAAAACCTGATCCTTCGGATAGCTTCGATAGGTGGCGTGAGTCGCATACAGATACAAAATCGCCATCCGCGGCGAACGCTGATCCCGCGAATCATCCAAGTACATTTTCGCTGCCAGCGTTGCCCGGCGGTCGCTACTCAAACCATTTTGGCGATACACATCGAATTGATCGAAGTGTTGTTTGTTAATAAACGGATCCATCTCGAATGCAGCCCAATCATCATGGCCAGCAAAAAAGCCGACTTCATATCCACCCTGCTGCATAAGACGATTGAGAAGCGGCGCATATCGGACGGGAGATTCGTACCAACTCGCATCGAGGCCATTGATCAAACTGAACATGCCATGTGTTGTCGCATTGCCGCCTGAGAAGTGCTGACGGCACCATAAAGAGTCCTTCGCGTAGCGGTGCAAATGCGGCATCACATTCGCCTCCACCAACTCAGGACGCATTGACTCGATAATGACCAGCAATACATCAGGTAACGTGTCATTCCGATTCGATTCGATGGAATCGACGGCGAGCAAGCGGAATTCATTGGCACGGCTGGAAAGGTCTCCAGATTCACTTAGTGCCGGACTGACCGTGATGCTCGGCAGCACCTCCACCTTCGGTATTCTTGCGTCAAAAAAATGGATCGCGGAGAGTGGGTTACGAACCGAATAATTGGTGCTCCACCGCAGCGTTCGCTCCCAGTTATAGACTGCTGGAATCGCTAGCACGATGGAGAGCAAGAAAAGCCAACCAACGCGAACGCCCCCGGAGAAACGGAACCATCCTGACCTGCGTTTTCGAAACCGAGTTTGCACAACTTCTAAAATGGCAAATGCGGCTAGCGGGATCAGTACCGCCAGAATCGCCGAAGCTGTCGTCACCCAACTCGCACTTTCGTGCAAACTGTTCCAATGAAGCAAGATTTCAATCGTCGACATCGACAACAAATGTTGATTGATCCAGCCGTGCAACAAAGCATCCAGCGAGATCAGCAAAGGAACTGCAACGCACCAAGCCAACCCGACCATTACGCCAAAACGTGGTCGCCACGCCGAAAGAGCGGAACCAACAAGGGTTCCAGGAAGAATCAACCAAATTGCTTGACTTACAATCCAGCCCAATCGAACGAGCGTGGGCAGCTCAATTCCCACGGTGACATTTTCAAAGGGATGCCAAATCGCGATCAAGGTGGTCACCACAACAGCCTGAATCGAAAAGGCGACGATCCGAATCTTCGGATCGTCGCCTGATTGTTCTGACTCTTGTTGGCAAGGAAGGCTATCCACGGGCACGATATCAACGGTCGCGAATCTCGGCGGTTAACAACGCTTCTGCTGTCATGCTTTTCTGTCCCTGTGCCTCAATGATCACCTTTGTTTTCCGCGGGCCGGATGCCTCATCCAAGGCGGTAAATTCGGCGAACAGAATGTGGGTTTTCTTCGCTTCAGTCGATGGCTGGAAATCAATATCCCAGCCCTCTGCCGTGATCGACTCGACCTGAAATGGCTCGCGGCAAATCAGCACAATTTTTTGTCGTACGGATTCGCCCGATTTAACTCTTCCAATCGCAATCGCTTGAGGGGAAATCGTAAGGGGACTTTTTACTTCTCCATTGACTCTCAGGGGGACGGTCGGCATACCGCGATCGTTGGTTTGAACCACTAATTCATCTTGGAAAAACCCGATCGGAGCATCGTCACCAACAGTGACCGAAATTTCGTAATTCACTCGCCCTCTGCTGCGACCGACTTCGGCAACCTGAGGCACCAACCATGGCAAATTACTGCGCACATCGACGATCTTCCAATCATGCCGTCCGGCGTAGGAGACTTTGGAAACATTGGTGACAGCTTGTGCTTGTTCAATCCCGCCAAATTCGATCGCACCGGGGTCAAAAACCATGTCACTGCGAATGTAACCATCGACTCGAAGTCGAACCTCAGAAAACTGGGGACGATCAACCACAACCGTCAGCGTGGCACCTCGTTTGCCTCGAAAAGTGCCCGTATTGAAGCGAGCTAACAAGGTTCCAGTTTTGCCAGGTTCGATCGATTGATCTTGAAGGATCGCCGTGGTGCAGCCACAGCTCGTTCGCACCGACCGGATGTGCATGGTCGTTTTGAACGGGTTGTGAATCGGAAACTCAAATTCAGTCTTGGCAGAGACCGCCACTGTCCCGAAGTCGTGTTTTTTAACTGGAAAAGCCGAAGCACTCCAGTCAGCAGCGTTGGATACAGTGACAAGAGCAAAGGAACACAGCAGTGCAAAGATTGTCGGGCGAATCATGGCTGTAGCCGCGGGCATGGGGTAGTGGGAGGTCAAAGTTGCTTCTCGACGTCGAGAAATCTACGTTGTGGAACCGGCTATGACCTCCAACAAATATTCAAACTACCGCTCTTTGCGAGTGACACAACCGGAAATCAGGCGACTAACACAAGTTTCTTGCCGAAAAAGCAATGGTTGCTCGTTTGATCCAAACACGGTGAGGAAGCAGACATCCCATCGGCTGAGCCATCTTGCCCGCGGCTCCAAGCGGCCCGTTTCCCCAAGCTGCTAATCAAGCAAATTGCCGGAGTCTCCCCAATGACGGAGGCCAGCTGCGGCAAAAAGCCGACTCGGTCGGCCTGCCCAAATTCAACTGAACGAGGCTTGTCTGCTCGTTCAATCGCATTGGATTCAGGCGGCGAAGCAGCCGCTAAATGCGGCGTTCAGAGTGCATTTTCCAGAGCGGCACGTAGCGGTTCACCATCGCTGGGGCTCTCAATGTTTCCCCTGTCACTTGGGCTCTGTCACTTGGGCTCTGTCACTTGGGCTCTGTCACTTGGGCTCTGTCACTTGGGCTCTGTCACTTGGGCTCTGTCACTTGGGCTCTTTTACTTGGCCTCTGTCGATTGGTCTCTTTTACTTGGCCTCTGTCGATTGGGCCGGCTTAAAATCAGTCCTGACCGCTTTCCGTGCGTATTATTGCATCGCGCAAAAGAAAACAGGGCGGGACTCAATTGAGTCCCGCCCTGCTTTTGTTTCGCGTGCGTCCTGCGCGTTTGTCCTAGGCCGCCCTCATTGGCAACCGAAATAGCTCACTTATGCTCCGCAGCCACAGCTGGGCTCGGCTCCGCAAGCTGGCTCGCAGCTGTTGCAGCTGTCGCAGCCGCCACAACCATTGCAGCCATTGCAGCCGTGGTTGAACAGTCGCTTCAGCATGCTTCGGACTGGACCTTCGCTCTTGGCTCCACAGCAAGGATCACAAGGATCGCAGCATGAGCTTTGTGAGCAAGCAGGTGCTGGGCAGCAAACTTGAACAGGAACCTGCTTGCAAACCACTCGCGGAACACACTTGGTGACCGTGTAGGGCTCGCAAACTTTTCGGCACTTCGCAACTTTGACGGTTTTGGTGTAGCACTCTTTGCGACACTTGGTCTCGCAAACAGTTTTGGTGCGGCACTCAGGAACCATCTTGCAAACTTTGTAGGTGCAAGTACGGGTCTTGCACTCAGGAACCATCTTGCAGGTGGTGTAGTTGCAGGACTTCTGACGTGTTTCGCACTTGTAGCCACAGCAAACGGTGTAGGTGCAGGTACGAGTCTTGCACTCAGGAACCATTTTGCAGACAGTGTACTTACAAACTTTGGTGCGAGTTTCGCACTTGTAACCACAGCAGACGGTGTACTTGCAAGTACGGGTCTTGCACTCAGGGACCATCTTGCAGACGGTGTAGTTGCAGGTTCGTGTCTTGCACTCAGGAACCATCTTGCAGACGGTGTAGTTGCAAACCTTTGTCTTGCACTCGGGAACCTTTCGGCACACGGTGTAAGGAACGTCGCGAGTTCGGCATTCACGATGATAGCGAGTGCAGGAAACTTCCTTTTCCTCGCAGGTCGGAACCCAGATCTTCTTGCAAACCGTTTTGGGTGGGCACTGAACACACTCAACACGGCACTCACCAGGAGTGTAGACGCATTTGCAATTGCAAGCGTCGTAGCTCCAGGTACCTGGCTCGCGAACGACCTTCTTCATGACTGGGCCAGGGATCGTCTCGGACTTGGTTTCCCAGTGACCGCCACGAACCTTGATCGTCTTTGTGAAAGTTTCGGGAACCATCACGCTGTACGACTCAGTGCGAACCTTCTCTTCTTTGACCGTGTTGTAGACGGTGTAGTTGATGGTCCGTTGCTTTGTTTCGTACACAGGCTTCATGACTGTGTAATTGATGGTTCTCGTACGTGTCTCGTAAACTGGCTTGGACACGGTGTAGTTGATCGTCTTGGTACGAGTCTCGTACTGAGGGATCTTGACCGTGTACTTGGTCTCACGCTGACGCGTCTCGTAGACAGGCTTACAAACGGTGTAGTTGATCGTCTTGGTACGAGTTTCGTACTGAGGGATCTTAACCGTGTAATTAGTCGTCTTGGTATGAGTCTCGTAAACCGGCTTCATGACGGTGTAGTTGATCGTGCGAGTTTTGGTCTCGTACTGGGGAACCATCACTTTGTACTGGACTTCGCGAGTGGTCGTTTCCGGAACCATCCGGACGGCCTGAACTTCGCGGTCTTCATAGTAAACTTCGTTTCGTGAACGATAGCGAGTTTCCTCGACTTGATCGTATACAGTTTCTCGAACCGTTCGCATCACGGTGTAAGTTCCGCCTGCGACGTTTCCGTCACCTGCTTCAACACCTTCAGCAACGCTACCGCAACCACCACAACCTTCGTAGCTAATCGCACCACAATAAGCAGCAGAAGCGGTATTTGATCCAGCCACAATTGCGAACAACGCAACCACTGGAAGTAACCACAGCCTTTTCATCATCAAATTCTCCACAGGAACAACACTTGTTGCTAGGACGCAGCTTCCGACGCTCGCCCGTGCTCCGGCACCGGCGGCGTGTCATCAATCCCCGTGCACTTCCGCTGCTACGAATCAAACAGATCCACTCGCTGCCAGCCTAATTTGCAATGGCAAGCTGATTGGATCGCGTTATCGTTACGTAATGACGAAACGGTTCTCGATGCACTGACTACATCGTCTACGGCCTAAACGTGAGTCACGCAAAGATGAACGCCAAGGCAAAACATTCTGTTTGCACGGACCCGATAGAACGGCAGTTCAGCAAATACCGATTGTGCCAAGAAATCCGTGTAGCCGCTGTTGTGTTGCCCTAAGCCAACCGGATGTCGGAAGATCGAAACAACTATTCGCTGTGATCGTTATCATCGTTCGTGCTAAACGATGAAAAAATATGCTCAAGCAGCGTGGGGAGTTGTCGAACCGCTTTTGGTTCGTGACCAAGAATCACGCTGCTTTGCCTCTTTAAACAATTCCCAACGCCCAAAACAAAGAAGCCAAAACAGAGAAGCCAAAACAGAGAAGCCTGTGCAGTGAGCAGCAGAGTACCGGTAAGTCGCTGACGTCTCAGAGCCCGAAAGAAACGATCGTGTCTTAACCGAAACGGACCTGCTGCATGAGGACGCGGCGAAGGCAACCACGATCGCCTCGGTTACACCCTCACCGAAGCGATCCGCTCGTGTCGATTCTGACAAACAGCGGGCCCCAAAACAGCGGGCCCAAAACAGCGGGCCCCAAACAGCGGGCCCCAAACAGCGGGCCCAAAACAACGATCACGCACTTCCATACCGCGTTAGTTCTTTTCAGTAACGCCTTCGTTCTTTTCAGTAAGGCGGGGTGTGCGAACTGAAGGGGGGATTAATCCGCCCTATTCCGAAACACAGTACAAGCGTTTGTTTGATCGGATAAACAGCTTGCCATTACTAATTGCCGGGGTTCCACCAAATGACTCAGATTCTTCGGTCAATTGATTACTGGCGATCAACTCGAATTCATCACCGGCCTTCAGGACGTACGTCGTCCCGTCCCCTTTCAAGAAATAGACCTTACCGTCGGCCGCGACTGCGGAAGCATAATCCATTGCACCAAAGCCAAATCCGCCACCGAAGCCACCTCGGCCTCGTGTGCCACCGCCACCACCACCACCACCAGCGGGGCGTCCCGCATTGCCTCGATTTCCTCCACCACTCTGATTACCGCCACTGGCTGGCAGGCGTCCTTTGAACAACGAACTCCCATCTTCCGCACGAATACAGTTAGCGACGCCACTCGAAAAATAATAAATCCGGCCATCGAGAATCAGCGGAGAACCGAACCGACCGGTATCGTTGCCCGACCATACCGTATGCGACTCAGAAACATCGCCCTTGCCACCGCCCCGAACTGCAACCGATCCGCCACTGCGACCCTCGATGCCATACAAAACGCCAGCCGCTTCGACGACGCTGGAACTGTACTGATCAGAATCCATTGCCTGGGCGAACCACCGAAGCTTGCCAGTCTCAGGATTCATCCCCCAAAACTCGTAAGGCACTCCAAGGACCAAATCAGTGCGATCGCCGGTCTGCGTCAGGATCGGCGTTCCCCACACATTCGATACCCCATCGGTCTTCTGCTTCCAGAGCTGCTTTCCTGTCTTTTTATCCAACGCGATCAGCGAACGGCTTTCCGCACTCGCCGTCACAATCAAAAAGTCTTCGTGAAGAATCGGACTGGAAGACGACCCCCAGCGGCGATCGTCGCTTCCTGTCCCTACACTCTGTTGCCATAGCGGCTTCCCCTCCAAGTCGAATGCGTGCACTCCTGATTTCCCGAAAAACGCATAAACGTTTTCGCCGTCCGAAACGGGTGTGTGAGAAGCATAGCCATGGGCCGTCACACCAATTCCCGAATAGGGATCTTCGGGTTGCGCTGCGTCGACAGATACTTGCCATTGGATCTTCCCTGAAGTGGCATCCACGCAAACCAGGTGCCGCTTCAAATCGGAGATGTCACCTGGATCCTGGCGATCGAGACCGTAGCCGGAGTAACAGGTCACAAATACCCGTTTGCCGACCACCACTGGACTACTGACCCCGGAACCGGGCAACTCAACCGTCCAAGCGATGTTTTGATCTGGCCCCCATTTGCTGGGAGTCGATTCGGATTCTTGGCTTACCCCAGACCCGTTGGGTCCGCGGAATCGGAGCCAGTCGGCGTGGCCGAGCGAAAAAGTCGCTAGCGAAAGTGCAACGGCGAGGGAAATCCGTAAACTCGACATCGAGGAACCTGTTCATTCTGGGGAAGGGTGAAAATGACTGCCCCAAGAAGTTTCCAGGTCAGCGGTCACGGCGATTCAACCCGGATCATACCCAGTGGTTCCGAATATTACTTTTTTTCGGCTCAAAACTGCTCGACGGCGTGAAATTCACACCAACACGCGAACTTTCCAGTCGCACGCAAAAATCCGCAACCCTCCCACCGCCACCAGTGCTACAATGGAACACCCTGACGGGGTGGCATGGATCTGATTCCCAAGAATTACCGCAGCACTCTTTATTTACGCTCTCAACCAATCTGGTATCCCGACGGCACGGAAGACGATTCCAGATGATCCGTGGAAACATCGTTGAATCAAAAAGCATCTTGGTTTGTTCTGATCGTCCTCTATTTGGCTGCAATCGCGTTCGATTTCACGCAGACTGAATCGCGCACGTTTGGAATGCTCTACGTGGCGGCCGCTATCGCGGGTTGCTCGCTTCCGAAACGCCATTTCTACGCGGCGATTTCGGTGATCGGCTTGACCTTGCTGCTTCCATTGGTCGCTCACATCGACCAACCCTGGCAGTGGTTCGATCGCCTGGCAGGATGTCTCTGCTTGGCACTTCTCGCGTTATCCCTGGGCCCCAACACCCGCTTGCCTTTTCAAACGGCCTCAACGAGTCGCAAAGAACCAAA
This sequence comes from Rubripirellula sp., assembly GCA_029245125.1. Taxonomy (GTDB): domain Bacteria; phylum Planctomycetota; class Planctomycetia; order Pirellulales; family Pirellulaceae; genus Rubripirellula. The sequence continues at coordinate 7,385 of JAQWPZ010000105.1, read as the reverse complement.
AACAACATTTACTAACGCTCCAGACTCGCTCGAATCACAGACTCAAATTGGAATCGATGTCGACGACCTCTTGGAATTTTCATTCAACGACGTCCATCACGACCACGAGACGGCCATCAGCGCCACGCATCACCGCCGTAAAAAAGAGCCTGTCCAGTTCGCTCTAGATGCCGGCGAGACCCGAGACTATGTCGAACCGGCTCTCCAACGGCTTTACGACACAGGCAGATTTACCGATGCTCAGATGAAAATGATCGCTGACGAGATGCGACTTCTTGAGGAACGCGGACTCGCAGCTGACTTTGCCTCTTGCTTGCCAAGTGGAACCCAAATTGGTCGCTTTGTGGTCGAAGAACCGCTCGGACGTGGCGGTGAAGGCTACGTCTACCGCGGGCATGACGATAGCGGTCAACCCGCCGCGATCAAAATCCTCCACAACATGCGAGTCAGCGATCGCTTTCGTCGTGAGATGCATGTCGTGCGACAACTGGCACACCCCAACATTGTCACCGCTTACGAAGTTGGTGAATTCCGGGGGCTGCCATTCATCACGATGGAACTGCTCGCTGGCCCCGACTTGTACGTGCGGGTTCGAGAGTCTGGCCCACTCGACTGGCAGGAGGCAACGAACTACATCCTCCAAGCATCCCGCGCGTTGTCTCACGCACACCAACGAAAATTGATTCATCGAGACCTCAAACCTGGCAACATGATTCTCAGTGGAGGTGGAGTGCTCAAATTGGTTGACTTTGGTTTGGCTGCAATGGGAGATTCTGAAGCAGAACATACCGATAGTGTCTATCGTTTCCAAACCGAGGACGGTCACCTAGCCGGAACACTTCCCTTCATGGCGCCAGAGCAGGCACGCTCACTTGCAAACGCCAATATTCAGTCAGATATTTATGGTTTGGGTGCGACTTGGTATTACCTGCTGACTGGTAGAGAACGCTTAAAAGGAAAAACGTTTTCGCAACAATTTGAAAACCTCTTGGTTCATCGTCAATTCAATTCGCTCGATAAGAAATGCATGCCGGAGGAACTGTACAACGTCTTTCGGAAGACGGTTTCCTACGACCCGACGAAACGCCACGCCTCCTGCGATGAATTAAGTAATGAGATCGAGACAACACTAAAAAAGACGGGCAAGGTTATTGATTTAGATGAGATCAATGTGCTGGTAATCGAAGACAGCAAAACAGACATGATCTTCACCATCGAAATGCTGCGGCGTTCCAATTCCTCGCTCAATATCCATCAAGCGAGTTCACTTGCGAACGGAATTGAAATCTGCAACGAGCTGGAGATAGGCTTGGTACTGCTGGACCTGACGCTGCCAGACAGTACTGGTGTCGAAACGGTAAAGCGTTTCCGCCAATCGTTTGCGGACATACCGTTGGTGGTACTCACGGGTATGAACAAAAATGAAATGAGCGTGCAAACTCTCGCCGCTGGAGCGGACACATTCGTTTCGAAACAAGGCCTTACGGCACACCGCATGGAACGAACAATTTTCGTGACGCTCAGCCGACATCGGCACCACCGGCCAACCGACGGCACGTCATTTCCTCAAAGCTCTGGCTCTGACACGTCGGCGTGAAAGCGAATCCAAGCTTTTCGAAATGACATAATGCCGACTCGTTGCTCAAGACGCCGACCATTGAAATCCCCCGATATGGCCGCCCCGTCCCGCAAATCCCACGCCGAATTGGTCTGTTTATCTCGCATGATCCAGCTTTGCTCGTGTTGAAACGTTAGCAAGCGTCCTGCAACACTTGAGTCGAACCGACGCACCACTGATCCCTCGCGATCAAACGTCAACAGAATGTTCTGCCCGTTCAGCACAAACGACTGCACCGGACTCTCGATCAATCTCTCCATCGAAATCATGTACGATTTGCCATCAACGTCAAAGCCAAAGACATATTGTTCGGGATCGGCATACAACTCTTTGGTGAACCGTCGGGACGTACGGGACATCTCTAGTGCTGTCGTGTTGGGAAACCGCTTTCGCCACGCGGACCAAGTCAACATGTCCGAAACGATTGGCGTGAGAAACTCGCCCTCCAGTTGACCAGACATTCCACGGCCCAACAAATGCGACCACTCAGTACCTGTCTCTAGATCACTCATCACCAAGCTGCGCATCCACAGCTTTCCAGAAACCCGCAATGTCAGCGTTCGTTGCTCCAACTCTCGGACGTACACGACGCCGTTGTAACAGAGGTGTCACCACGTCGCGGCAATCGTGGTTCCCCCCAAAGTGTCGTTAATGATCTCACGCCGCGGACCAGTCAGCTGATTGATCGGGTAGGCACGCGACTGACCATTCACCGTGACACCGATCACCAGCTCGTTCGCTGCGATACCGGCCTCGGCAGCAGAAACGATTTTGGGATCAGTGATCGCATCAAACGGATGAGAGATCACTACTTTCGGCGAATACCGAGCGGAAGGGGCTTTCGCCTCAGGAGACTGCGCGAGGGCAACAACAGCAAAGACGGAACTAAGAATTGATCCGAGCGTTCGATACATCAGGTTACCTGCAAAGGTTTCTCATGAATGGTCTAGATCACGCGTACAAATCTTAACCACCCCAGCGCTGCATGACCTCATTGTCGATGGAAAGCTGATCGAGAATTCGGCTGACGACAAAATTAACTAACGAGTCAAGGTCCTGAACACCGTGGTACCATCCCGGCATCGCAGGCAACAGCACAGCCCCCGAGGCTGCCAAACGATGCATATTTTCGAGCTGCAGAACGCTGAGCGGTGTCTCGCGAGGAACCAAGACTAGTTTGCGTTGTTCCTTAAGATGCACTTCGGCGGCTCTTTGAACGAGATTGGATGACGCAGCACGGGCGATCCCGCTAAGCGTGCTGCCACTGCAGGGGCAGACGACCATCGCAGACGTTTGGAATGAACCGCTTGCAATCGGCGTCATAAAATCGTCGTGGCAGTGGTAGTGCACGCAACTGGCGGCTGAGTCAGCCGCGCTCTCAGCCAAATTCCTGACACCGCTGGATTTACTCCATGGTGAAACGTGGCCAAACAATTGCTCGAGATCGGGCTGGCTGAGATCGAACTGGAAACCTAGCTCTTGAAGGATGACCGCCGCACCGCTCGGGCTCACCGTGAGGTGAATGTCGCGATCCGCTTGCGTCAATAATTGGAGCAATCTCACTGCATAGACAGCCCCGCTGGCGCCGGTGATCGCGACCACCAGAGGTAGCGAAGAGTCATTCTTTGGGACACTTGTCATGGCGACGCTACCGAGTTGCCAGGCGTCTCGTTTGCAGGGCGGGTACCCTCGTAGATCATCGCCACACCCAAGGTTAGCGAAGTGTAGCGAACATCGGCCAATCCAGCGGCACGCATCTTCACCGCGAGTGCTTCCCCATCGGGGAACTGCCCGACAGACTCGGGTAAATATTGGTAGGCTGATTTGTCGTTCCGCGCGAACCACTGTCCAATTTTTGGGAGCACGTGTTGAAAATAAAACCCATAGATTTGACGTAGTCCCCAGAGGCGAGGCCGAGCGAATTCCAGCACCATGACCTGCCCGCCCGGTTTGCATACACGAAACATCTCGCTAAGCCCACGATCCGTGTCGGCGACATTTCTCAACCCGAAGGCAACCGTCACGCACTGAAATGACTGCTCGGCAAATGGCAGCGCCTGCGAATCAGCTTCCAGAAATTGAATGCCGTCAGAGTGCTGATGCTGCATCGCTTTGCGGTCTGCGATCTCGAGCATCGCATGACAAAAATCGCTACCTACAACCTCAACGTCCCCCGCACCGGCATTCGAAATCGCCAGTGCCAAATCACCGGTACCCGTGCAGGTGTCCAAAACTGGGACCCCAGGTTTAATCCGTAGTTTTCGCACGGCGCGCCAACGCCAGTAGCGGTCGACATTCAGCGAAAGGAGGTGATTCATCGTGTCATAACGGGGTGCTATCTGACGAAACATCTCCCTGACGCGAAAATTGCTCTTATCGACTACCTCCTCGGCGGGAGAAGAGGTGGATTCGGGTGGGGTGGAAACAGCGGGCATGATGAGGTGACACACCTTTGAAACGGAGTTGAGATTCGTCACAGTGTAGCAGTGATGGCAAAGAGCTTCGTAGCCGCCGTCCAAGCGATCAGACCAAAACGGCTCCTGACGGACCTAACTCAACAGCAGCAAAACGAGATAATTGCGGAATGCGAGCTCTTCTTTTTGACATCGATGGCACCTTGCTGGTGACGGACGACGGTGGAAAAGCGGCTCTGGAGGCTGCTTTGACCGATGAATTTGACCTGACTTCAGCAGACGTTTCGATCAGCTTCGCCGGACGCACTGACCGTTCCTTGTTTAGCGAATTGCTGGAAAGAAACCGGCTTTCGACTTCTCAGCGAAACCAAACTCGCCTCTCGGAGCGATATTCCACCTACCTACCCGACGTGCTTGCTCGGCGTGGGGGTGAAGTCTTGCCTGGCGTGATCGAGCTGCTAGACAAAATTGTCACGCAACCCGACCACCTTTGTTATGCAATGACCGGAAACCTCGAAGAGACCGCAACTCATAAATTGAATCATTTCGGGCTGTCTCATTATTTCCAAGGCGTATTCGGGGGAGACCACGATGTCAAACGTGAGGATCTTGCTCGACGGACTGCCGCTGAACTCCGCAATCGCCATGGAGAGCAACACCTGACGGAAATGATTGTCATCGGAGATACACCACACGACATTCGATGTGGACATGCAATCGGTGCCAGAGTCGTCGCTGTTTGCACCGGCTCCTACGATCGAGTCACGCTTGAATCAGAAAACCCATCCGCTGTCTGCGATGATTTCGCTGATGCCAATGCGATCCACGACCTCCTTACAGCAACATGATTCTGCACGTCGACATGGACGCTTTTTACGCGGCGATCGAGCAACGGGATCACCCCGAACTGCGAGGTCGTCCGGTGGTTGTGGGCGGCAGCTCCCAACGCGGCGTCGTGATGGCAGCGAGCTACGAGGCACGGCGTTTCGGTATCCAAAGTGCAATGCCAGGTCGTCGCGCTGCTGAACTTTGCCCCGAAGCAATTTTTATCAGCAGTCGAATGCAACACTACGCGGAGGTTGGCCGGCAAGTACGCGAGATTTTCCAGCGTTACACGCCGCTGGTGCAGCCACTCTCGCTGGACGAAGCTTTCCTGGACGTTTCAGGGAGTATTCGTCTACATGGCCTCCCCGAGACAATCGGCAAATCGATCAAACAGACAATCCGTTCAGAGCTTGGCCTGACTGCTAGTGTCGGGATTGCACCACTAAAATTTGTTGCCAAGATCGCGAGCGACCTCAACAAACCAGATGGCTTCGTTCAGGTCAGCGAAGAAGGGCTGCGAGATTTTCTCGATCCACTCCCTGTTTCCCGGTTGTGGGGTGTTGGCCGCGTCGGCCGAGATAAACTGCAACGATTAAACCTAACTCGAATTGGTGACATCCGTGTTTTTGATGCGGATGTTTTGAAACAAAAGTTCGGGCGTTGGGGCGAGCACCTGTGGCGTTTAGCCAACGGCATCGACCCTCGAAAAGTTGTTCCAGACCATCGCGCGAAGCAGATCAGCCATGAACGAACGTTCAACGAAGACATCTCTGATGAAAATATGCTGAACGCAGCGGTCAGCCATTTGAGTCAACAGGTTGCTCGACGGCTCCGCCGCAATGGACGACAAACCCGCAGCGTATCGCTGAAATATCGTCGTGAGGATTTCCAGACTTTCTCACACACTCAAAAACTCGCTCAGCCAACAGACTCGACGGACAAGATCGCATCGATCGCTACCGAGTTGCTCAACACGATGCGCGGTCGTCAGCCGCGGCCCGTCCGACAGATCGGAGTTTCGTTAGGGTCGCTGACGGAAAATGATGCCCCGCAGCAATTGTCCCTATTTGAGTCGAAGCCCCACGAACAGCGTGACATCGACCAAATCGTAGATGCAATTAGCGATCAAATGGGCGGTGATCCGATCTACCGCGCGACAAGCCATCAATGGGTCGCCCGAGAAAAAAGAGACTAACGCTGCGGTCGATGTCCGGAACCAGAAATCGGTTTCCGGACACCACCACGCAGGTTGTCGTGATCCCCAAGAATTAGACCGAGTCGGTCTCGTAAGGGATATCTTCGATTAACTCCATCGGCAATGGAGCGACTGGCAACTCGGCTTCGCGGGAGATCAGGTCAACCGCTTGCTGAGCTCGCTGCACGATACTCTCGCGAGTTTGCCCTTTGTAGCTCTTGCTGGCAGCACTCGGACTGAGCGGACCACTAAAGCCGATTGAGGCCAAATGCTTCACCAATTCAACGTGGTTGAGTGCTCCTTCTTTTTCTGGCAGCACACGATCAGCGGTCTCCGCTTTGGCTAGATCAACGTCCTCGGGTACCGAACCCAATCGGACGCCGACAATCTGCTCGCATTTCAACTCGCTGAGCTGATCCATCGCACCATCGCCAACGACCCAATCCCAAGTATCAATCAAGCAACCTACACCATCGGCCTTCACCGATTCGATCAAGGCTAAGAACCCTTCGACATTTCGCACGAAAGGAAACTCTTTTCCTTCCTCAAGTTCTTTGCCTGCGGAAAATCCGACGCCCAACTGAATGCCTCGAGGCGACAGGACTTCGGCGATTTGCGTCAGTCGTGCACCCTGTGCCTCGAAGTACTCGTGGTAGGGCAAACGATCGGTTGCAGCCGGTAGTCGAATGAAGCAGCGAGTGGCTTCAAGTTCCTTCGCCAAGTCAGCCAGCGGATGCAAGCTTCCAACCTGACTGGTGAAATTGTCTTCATCCGAATCGAGGTCAACACCCAAGTTGAACCCACCAATCAAGATATTTGCAGCACGCAGATACTTCGATGCATCTTCCGTGTCAGTCCGCTGGCTACGGCGCAACATGTCGTGCATGTCGATGTCCATGCCGGTAAAGCCGTAGGTCAGGGCTAACTCAATCAGCTCACTTTGCCGACCGTTGATACCCAGAGCGCTGGGAGAAAAATTCTTTAACATTTGGTTTGTTTCCTGATACCGTCCAATAGAGAGGTCAATGCGAATCTGTCATCATTGGGCACGGACGTGTCGTCCGCGGGTTGGCTCGGCCGCCTTCAGGCACCGTTCTACCTGGTTGCCGAGCCTTCAAACCACGGTTGGAAAGGCTTTCATTGCTTGTGAGATTCGAGAGTATCGCAGACAAAGGCCATCGCAGCCAAGGGGCGTTCTCATCCGTCGCTCAAATGCCGGAAGCGCCTCGGCGGTCGAAATTGGACCGAAAACCTGACAAGGTGGAATGCCTGAGAAGGTGGAATGCCACCATGTATGCCAAGAAACCATTGATCCATGCCCGATTTGATCCAT
>JAQWPZ010000101.1 GCA_029245125.1 Rubripirellula sp. | reverse complement strand
GTCTGCCAATTCCGCCACTCCGGCGGCACCAATTCCATAAAAAGTATCTAAATCGAGCCCCTTATTTGCAAGCGGGGGACCCGTCAAATGTCGCCAGAACGAGTCAAATCTACCCTAAAAAACCGACTCCTGACAAATTCGACTCCGAAATCGTTCAACTTCCTAATAAATCGGGTGCCGACTCGTTGATCTTGTGGAAGCTTTGGTCCGTGGAAGCTTTTTTGCTTGTTTGACACGTGTTGCTTGGCTCGCAGCTTGCCGCACCCAAGGTGCCCAAAATGGGGGCCCGCCAGTATGAGACTGGCTTGAATTGGGGGTGGCCGAGATGGCTAGTTCGATCTGCCTAGGCCGAGTTCAACTAAGCCGCCACGTGTGTGACAATGCTCATCGATCCCCACTTGTCTGACTTTTTCAAGGATTGTCATCGTGTCTCGAGGCATCATTGTGACGCTCGCTGTTTGCTTCGTATTAGGAATCTCCTTGGTCGTTGTTGCTCAGCAACAAAAGGAAGGAAGCTGGAAAGCTGTGAACGAAGCTATCAACAAAGGCCTTCCCAAGACGGCCATCGCCAGCTTGGCGAAGATAGAGGAGCAAGCTTTGGAAGAAAAAAAATATGCGGAGGCGGTCAAAGCGATTGGGATGCGGGTCGCGATGGAAGGTGTCATTCAAGGAAGTAAACCCGAAGAAAAAATCACCCGGATGCGTGCGGAAATAGCGTCGGCCCCCGAGGAGATGCGACCAATGTTGGAGGCGATCGTCGCCAACTGGTTCTGGCATTATCTGCAGCAGAACCGTTGGCGATTTATGCAACGCACGCAGACCGCCGAGGCACCGAGTGACGATTTCACCACTTGGGACTTGCCCCGAATTTTGGCGGAGATTGATCGCGAATTTAAAACTGTGCTGGATAGTAGTGATCAGCTCAAGAAGATCCCAGTTAGCCAGTACGACATCCTGCTCGAAAAAGGAAATGTTTCGGACGCTTATCGGCCAACGCTATACGATTTCGTTGCCAACAACGCACTGGAATTCTACTCATCCGGAGAACAAGTCGCTTCTCGCGCTCAGGACGCTTTTGATCTGTCAGCGGAAAGTCCCATTTTTAACAAGGCAGAAGATTTCATTGCGTGGCAACCGGAGTCGAGTGACGATGAATCGCTGACGCTCCGCGCGGTCACGTTGTATCAGGAGTTGCTTCGTTTTCATCAAGAGGATGACGATCCGACAGCGTTTCTGGATGTTGATCTCGCTCGTCTGGTGTTTGGATACAACACCGCATTCGGTGAGGAGAAGGCAGCTCGCTACAAGGCGGCACTACGACGTTTTATCAACGAGCATCGATCAAACCCCACCGCTGCGCTCGCGAGCCATGCCCTCGCAGAGGTCGTGTATGCGGAAGACGATTACGTCGAAGCCCGCCGCATCGCGCAGGAGGGTTTGTCGCGACATCCTGATTCGGTTGGCGGACGGCGTTGTTACAACCTGATCCAACAGGTCGAAGCAAAGTCATCGCGGGTTGTGATCGAGCGTGTTTGGAACGAACCCGGATCGGCGATCGAAGTCCACTACCGCAATGTGACAAAAATCTATTTCCGCTTAGTTAAGTTTGACTTCCAGGAATTTGTTGATTCGAGTCGCTGGCAAGTAGAAGCGCTGAATGATCAGCAACGGCGGCAGTTACTAAGTCAACGCCCCGTGCGACAGTGGAGTGCTGATTTGCCTGCGACGGAAGATTTTCGGGAGCGTGTTGAAACGTTACCCGCCGTCGATGACTTGGCCAGTGGATCGTACTTTTTGATTGCGAGTCATGATCCGGCGTTCGCGGAGCAGGACAATCAGGTATCGTTCTCGGAGGTTTGGCAGAGCAACCTTGCGATCGTGGTGCGGAAGCATCAGGGGCGGGGCTTCGTCGATGGATTTGTCTTGGAAGCTGGCAGTGGCGAACCGATTGCAGAGGCGAAAATCGATCTTTGGCAACGAGACAATCGTAACCGCCTAGTCGCTCTCAAGTCGATCAAGACCGACAAGAATGGGCTGTTTCGGATTACAGGGAACGTGCAACGCCCGGTTCTGTTGTTGGCGTCGAAAGATGGGCAGTCGTTGTCATCAGCAAACCAAATTCAGACCTATCGGAGGCGGGATTCTAAGCCCTATCAACAAACCCGGTTCTTTACCGACCGCTCAATCTACCGACCCGGCCAGACGATCCAGTACAAGGGTATCTGCATCGCCGTCGATCAGAACAAGGATGACTATGAAACGATGCCGCGGCGTCGTGTGACGGTCGTGTTTCGAGATGTTAACGGCGAAGAGATAGAACGTATCTCCCATGAGACGAACGACTACGGGAGTTTCAGCGGTAGCGTTACGGCACCGCGGGATCGCTTGATGGGGCGGATGTCCCTGCGGGTGGTGGGCGGCCCATCTGGGACGAAGCAGGTGACCGTCGAGGAATACAAACGACCAAAATTCAAGGTCGATCTTGAGTCGCCAACTGAGGCACCCAAGTTAATGGAGACGGTGTTGGTGTCCGGCCAAGCCAGTGCCTATACCGGCGCCTCGATTGATGGTGCCAAAGTGCGTTGGCGGGTTGTTCGCGAAGTCCGGTATCCAGCATGGTGGTATTGGCGTTGTTGGTGGATGCCGCCGCAGACGGAAAGCCAGGAGATCGCCCATGGATCAACTGTCACTGACGCACTTGGAAACTTCCAGGTGGAATTCGAGGCTCGGCCCGATCCGTCGGTGAGTGAGGAAGCAGAGCCCAAGTTTCAGTTCACAATCTATGCCGATGTCACAGACGGTTCGGGTGAGACGCGTTCAGATCAGCGGTCAATCAGCGTTGGTTACACCGCGCTGGCGGCAACCATGAACGCCGCGGATTGGTTGACTGAGGGTGAGCAGGTCAAGGTTCAGATTCGGACAACAACTTTAGATGGCGTGGGGCAAACCGCCAGCGGTCAGGTGCGTTTGTACGAGGTGAAGCAACCGGAGACGGTGACCCGTCGGGCTTTATCCGGTCCACAGCCTTCTTATCAAAATACGGAGCCGCCGAAGCCTGATCCAAGTAATCCGAATTCTTGGTCAGTAGGTGATTTGGTTCAGGAAATACCGTTTGAAACCAACGATGCCGGGGCTCTGGAACTGAGTGTTGAATTAAAAGCCGGAATGTATCGTGCCAAACTTGAAACCGTTGACCGGTTTGGCAAACAGGTCACAGCTGAATTGCCGCTCCAAATACTCGACTTAGAGGCGGAGCAGCTCAATCTCAAAGTTCCAAATCTCTTTGCTTCACCAACACCGTCGATTGAACCTGGTGAAAATTATCTGGCGGTTTGGGGAAGTGGATACGATTCAGCGCGAGCTTACATCGAGGTGGAGCATCGCGGAAAACTGTTGCAAAGCTTCTGGACAGATCCTGCTCGCACGCAGCAATCGATTCAGCAGATGGTGAGTGAAGCGATGCGTGGTGGTTTTCATGTGAGAACTACGATGGTGCGAGAAAATCGTGCTTACATGGAATCTCGTTACGTCAGTGTTCCTTGGACCAATAAAGAGCTGAAGTTGCGCTGGGAGCACATCGTTTCAAAACTGGAACCGGGCGTCAAAGAAACCTGGACGGCCATCGTGTCAGGCGCAGATGCAGAGGCTCTGATCGCTGAAATGGTTGCGACACTGTATGACGCGTCACTTGACACTTTTATGAAACACAATTGGATCAGTGGATTTGGCGTCTTTCGACGCGACAATTCGAGTGTTCAGTCGGTGTTTGAAAACCGCTCGAAAACGTTGCAGCAAATTTACTACGGTTGGAATGTGTTACAGCGTGACGGTAGCCTGGTCTATCGACACTTGCCCGCAGTACTCATCCAAGATTCAAATCGCTTCGGCTTTGAAGGCAGACGGGCAGGCGGTATGGAAATGGCCGAGGCAATGGATGCAGGGCCAACTGGCTTCTTTGGTGGCATGGCTCCCGCCGCGAAGTCGATGAATGGGGTGCTTGGAGCACGCGAACCTGAGGCGGCTACCGCTGCAGCGGATGACGGCGGACAGGGGCCCGAGGTTGAAGACACAGCGAAGTTGGATAATGTTTCAGCCAGAAAGAACCTCAATGAAACTGCATTTTTCTTTCCAGACTTAGTTTCGTCGAAGGACGGCACAGTTCGGATGACTTTCACGATGCCGGAAGCATTGACGGAGTGGAAGTTTCTTGGCTTCGCGCATGACAATCAGTTGCGAGGCGGTTTGTTAACGGGGACGACCGTAACCGCCAAAGATCTGATGGTTCAACCGAATCCACCTCGTTTTCTTCGCGAAGGTGATTTGATTGAGTTTACAGTCAAAGTGAGCAATCAATCACCGACCCGGCAAACGGGAACCGTCCGCTTGAGTTTCAATGATGCTCGTACCGGCGATGCGGTGGATGTAGCACTCGGGAACGTCGATCGTGATCGTACCTTTGAGATTCCTGCTGGCGAGTCGCGATCGTTCGCATGGCAATTGCAGGTGCCTGATGGAATGGGTTACTTGACCTACAAAGCGGTCGGATCGAGCGGTCGTGTCTCGGATGGCGAGGAAGGTTATTTGCCGGTTTTGTCACGCAGGATTCTAGTGACCGAATCGATTCAGCTTCCTATTCGGGGCGTGGAGAGTAAGGATTTTGATTTTGAAAAACTCCTAAAATCCGCCGATTCCGAGACACTACAGCATCAGTCGTTGACGGTTCAAATGACATCCAACCCATCCTGGTACGCCGTGATGGCTTTACCCTACCTGATGGAGTATCCACACGAATGCTCCGAGCAGACGTTCAATCGACTGTATGCGAATTCACTGGCTCGCCACATCGCTGCGAGCGATCCAAAGATCGAACGAGTATTCGCGCAGTGGCGTGGTACACCAGCGTTGGAAAGTCCACTTGAGAAAAACCAAGATCTCAAAACGGTGATGCTAGAAGAGACACCGTGGGTACGAGAGGCAAAAAATGAGAGTCAGGCTCGACGGAATGTCGGAATATTGTTCGATCAAAATCGGCTCGACTCGGAAACGGTCAGAGTTCTGCGTAAGTTGACCCAAATGCAGTTGCCTGATGGGGCTTGGCCATGGTTTCCTGGTGGCCGGGCAAATGACTACATCACGCTTTATATCACAACCGGATTTGGCCGACTCCGGCATTTGGGTGTGGATATAGAGGTAAGCAGCGCCTTGAAATCGCTCTCGCGGCTAGATGGCTGGATGACCGAAAATTATCGACGGATTGATAAAGCAGATCGCGAGAAGAATCATCTCTCCAGCACGATTGCTTTGTACTTGTATGGACGAAGTTTCTTTCTGGAAGATCAACCGGTTGCTGATGAACATCGCGAAGCGGTCAACTATTGGCTCGCACAAGCGAAAACATACTGGCTTGACCTGGGGATTCGACAATCTCAAGCCCACCTTGCAATCGCTTTGAAGCGTTTTGGTGATGTCAAAGCGGCTCGTGGGATCATGCGGTCCATCAAGGAACGCAGCGTCAGTGACGAAGAGATGGGAATGTACTGGCGCGATACCGAGTTGTCGTGGTGGTGGTACCGAGCGCCGATCGAAACTCAAGCGATGATGATCGAGGCGTTTGATGA
>JAQWPZ010000098.1 GCA_029245125.1 Rubripirellula sp. | reverse complement strand
GTGGATCATAGCGAAAGCAGTGCGGTCGCAGTGGCGACGGTGGTGGCAGTCTTAAACAACTCCAGCCAAGCTGTGATTGAATCAGATGCAGAGGTGACAGGAACCGAGGGGGTCGAAGTCGCTTCCGAGATTACCTATCCTCGCCGCGACTCGATCCCTGGCTCCAACGGCGGTGGTTGGGATGAAGCCTATGGCATCATCAAAAGCCTCGCATTGAACCCAACGGTTAATGCGGTCGAGTCCTGGTTCTTTAATACGTCGACCAACGTTGGCATCAAAGGAGTTGGCAGCGAAGACTCGAAGAGACTCAATTGGATCCTGACCGGAAGCGTGATTGTTGAGGACATCACCAATCGCAATCTGGCGCAGATCGCCGATGGTGCGCAGATCAATCAGAGCACATCCGATTTTGCCTGGTATGACGCCGCAACGGAAACGACACTCCAAACGGCTGATCTAGGTGAATTAGAAGAGACCAACGGCGTCTCCATCGAAGCCAAGAGCGACATCACACAGTGGGGCATCGCAGGTCAGCTGTACATCGGATTGGACCTGCTCACATTTGGCACCACTGATATCGCAAACAATCTCCTGCCATTTCAAAAATCGAGCCGCAATGCATTCGGTGGTTCGGCCAACTTCGTGATCATCTCGGAGCAAACTCAAGCCTTGCTCGGGGGTGTCGATCCAGATGGCAACACACCTCAGAACGCGTCCACCAACGTGACCTACGGAAGTGGCGAAGAGGAAGTCGGTTTGTCTGTTCAGGCTGAAACCGTTACTGAACTGCTTGAAATCAGCCAATCGGCCGCCAGCAGCTCCGGCTTTGGAATTGAGGCCAGCACCACGTACCTACTGATGGGCGAAAACGAAGAAAACGATGCGGACCGTGGCCAGTTCACCTATGCCGAGCTCAACTCAGAGAACCTCCCTATTGAACTGACACCGATCAGCGGCACCGCAGGTGAAGTGGTCGTGGAAGCAGCGGACAGCAGCGACCTGTGGGCGATCAGTGGCGCAGTGATGTTGGGCGCGACCAAGGGAATTGGTGTCAGCGCCTCGGTGATCGAATTGAATCGAGACGCCGCAGCCGGCGTTGGAACAAGAACCGCCGGCGGTACGCCAAAGTCGACCAATCGCAAACAGACAGCCGGTGACTTCACCATCGACGCATCGATGGACGGAACGATCATGCCAATGGCACTCGTTGGCGCGATTTCGGCTAGTCGCGACTCTTCGATTGGTGGATCCGGCGAGGACAAGGTTCCAGCGGAAGGTGGCACCGGTGGAGCATCAAGTATCGAAGGAAAATGGGGACTCGGAATCTCTGGTGACTTTTCCGGTGCCTTTGTGGATGACCAAGCCCAGGCGTATCTCAACAGTTCGGGCACCATCTCTGGCATCGAAAGTGAAGGCACTGAACTGAGCGTGCTGGAGATTGCGGCGAAGAATGAAACGATCATGAACCCCATTGGCGGCCAAGCGACGATTTCGATCGCACGTGGTAAGTCTGGAGCCATGGCGGGAATCACAGGCTCGGCTTCCGTCGCAGAGTACCAATCCCATGTCACCGCCATGCTCGAAAACGCGACAATCGAGTACCTGGGAATTGACTTGCAAGCACTCAATGAAAAACGGATTGGCACCTGCGCCGCCGGCCTGCAGGTCCAAGCACCTAAGGGGGCAGATCTTCAAATCGCTGGTTCGGTGGTGGTCAACGAGATCACCAATACAACCATTGCCTCGATTACAGATGTCATACAGACCGAAGGCTTAGGTGAGGTCAGCCTGAGTGCCCTGCAGCTTGATGAAATTTGGGGAGGCGCCGGAACGGCGGCCGTCACTTACGATCGACGCAGTGATCAACCAAAAGCGAAAACGGCAGTCGGCGTCGGCATGAGCGCCGTTTGGAATCAAATCGACAATACAACCACGGCAGAAGTTGTTGACAGCACACTGCATCAGAGCGAAGGTCTGTTTGATGTGGTTGCAGAAGACTTCACCTCCAGCCGTGTGCTAAGTGCCGGCGTGAATGTAACGGTCCCCGCCGGGATTGCCATCGAGATCGGTGGTATGTGGGCAACCAATTACGTGTCTCCGAGAACTACAGCCCAGATCACCGGAAGCACAATTGAAAATGCGGCCACCGACGATCCAATGAGTGTCGTTGCGGTACTGGCTCCCTACCTCGATTCGTTCGCCGGTTATTTCTCACTTGAATTCGGCAAGCCGCTCTCGACAAAAGAGACTCAGCTAGGTGTTGGTGTCGGTGCCGCTGTGGTTGTGACCCGGTTGGGTCCCAAAGACAGTGATGGAACAGCCCTCCCAACGTTGGCACAAGTTTCCAATTCCACCCTCAATCGCGGAGGCGATTTGACGGTCCGTGCATTCACCGGGGCCCTGGACGATCAAACCTCGTCTTTTGTGCCAAATCAAGACTTAGCCGAGTCCCAAGTTGGCGAACTGAGTCTTCACGCTTTGGCGATCGCTGGAAGCGCGCAAGGTGAGAATTCTGCAGACAGCGAATTTTCAGCTGGAATCGTCGTCAATGGTGCGGTCGTCGTCACCGACTTGAAAATCGACACCCAGGCTACAATCACAACGAACTCAAGCATCAATGAAGAGGCTTCCGTCAATGACGCGACGTCGATGGTCGAGGTCCTGGCAACCAACCAACTAAGCGTATCCACTGATGCCGGCGGAGCGTCAGTTTCAGAGAGCGTTACCTTGACCGGGTCGTCGGTCGATATTGCCGTTGGTGGTGCCGATAACTCATTCAATTCATCGAATGAGACCAGTGCGACGATCGCTAACAATTCTTCTGTCGTCGCCGAGAGTTTGGACATCATTGCCTCTCATGCTCCCGAAATAGACAACATCGCTTTTGGCGTTGCTGTTTCGGTTGCTCTTTCAACGTCGATGTTCGGTGCTGCCGCTGGTTTCTCAGGGGCCTTCCTGCAGGCTGACCAAGCCGATGCGGTGCTGGCCGGCATCTCAGACAGCGATGTCGATCTCAGGCGAACGATTACTGTTCAGGCGGATGATCAATCGAAATTGACGACCGGAAGTGGCGCGGGCAGCTTGCAGGTTTCCTATGGAAGCGGAGCCGCCGTCTCACTTGCCCCCAGCGCGGTGACCAACAAAGTCACAGTCGGAAACTTGGTGCTCGCGTGGATTGGAGAGCAACCCTTGGCTAATGGCACGCTCGTCGATACCTCGGTCACCGCCGACAGTTCGAGCGTCAGTGCTGTGGGAGGGATCACCGTCGCGGCAACCTGTGATCAGGAAATCGCGAATGAAGCGATTGCCGTTGCCGTTAGCGTATCTATCGCGCCCGATTTTGCGAGTGCTGCAGGTGCTGGTTCGGGTGCCTCTTCGACGATCACCACGAACAACATCATCAAATCCGCAGTCAATGGGGTTTCCGATTTGACGGTCGGGGGATCGATCGGCATGAGCGTCACGGCTGCCGATTCCGGAAGCAATAACATCACCGTTGGAACAGCGGCAGCATCGCTTGGATGGTTTGGTGCCTCGATCGGAATTTCACTCGCAGAGATCGTCAACAACGATCAAATCGTGGCAGAAGTTCAGAATTCGACAATCCAAACAAACGGCAACAACACCACCGGTGCACCAGTCGAGATCACCGCGACTGATACAGTTCAATTGACAACAGATGCGGTTGCGACGTCACTTTCAATCAGTATTGGTGCGTCAGGAGCGGGTGGTAAATCAAACATCACAAGCAACGCACAAGTTGCCGCCTCGCTGGGAGATGGTTCCACAGTAACGGCGTTGACTGGTGAAGTCCCTGGTGACTTGACCGTCAAAGCAGAGAGTTCCGAGGAATTACTGGCGGAAATCTTCGGTGGCACCGCGGGCCTCGGTGCGGTCGGTGTCTTCAACTCCGATGCCAAGCATGCCGGGTCGACAGCGGCGAGTCTCAATACCGCCGGGGCAATCGACGTGAACGATCTCAGCGTGATTGCATCCGCTGACCAAAGTGTCATTTCGCAGGGAATGTCGGTAACGGTCGGTGGCTTGGCCGGCACGGGTGAGAATCACAACGTGACCGTTTCCGAGTCGGTCACCACTATCTTCCAAGGCCAGAATCAGCAATGGAATATTGATGGGAATCTTCTCGTCACATCCAGTTCGACCAACAATGCCACGGCAAGGACCAGTGGCTCTGGAGGACAGGGTGAGGACGTCAGCGCGTCACTGATGGGCGTGGGGTTCTTCAAAGTGAACAGCGACGTTTCCCCCAACGTGTCCTTGCAGGTTTCGGATGTCCTGCTCGACGTACAAGGGACGGCTACCTTTGATGTCAACGCGACCAACCAAAACAACACGGAGTCAAAATCGGGATCCGGATCATTGGTTGGGGGAGATGCCGCGAAAGCCACAACAACCAATTCCCCCAACGTCGGACTAACCATCGAGAAGATGAATTTGACCTCCTCCGGGTCAACGACCATTTCGGGCAGCATTGAGACAAGCTATTCCACCAACGCAAACTCCGTTTATGCCACAGCGATCGGGGGCTCCGCTGCCAGATCGTACAACACGTCCGAGCCGGTCTTGAAACTGACGATCGGCTCCGAGGACGCGACCGAACCTGATACAACCATCCAAGCTTCGGGGACGGTCGATGTCTCAGCATCCAATACGTTGTTGGGGATCGGCGATGGCAACAGTAAGAATGCGGCCGGTTTCATGGCTCGAGTGGGTGCAGGTGGTGGCATCTCGGAATTTGGTGGCACCGCCAATTCCACCACGACAGGCACTTCATCGATCGAAGTGAACGATTACGTCTCGATTAGAGCTACCGAAAAAGGAAACATTCAGGTTAGTTCCACCAACGACTGGCAATCGACCCAATTAACTCACTTGGGGACCGGTGGCGTGATCAACGGCGCGGGCGTCCAATCGATCTTAGACTCCACCTTGAACAACACGATCACGCTCGGATCTGATGTCAAGATGATCGCTCCCCAAGGCGAAATCGGCATTGGCACTCGAAATTACAGCGCGACCACTAGCAATGCAGACTCCTACACATTTGGGTTGGCCGGTGGCAGCAACAGTGATTCAAGCAACAAGATGAACTCCACACAAACAGTGGAAATCGGCAGCAACTCAAAGCTGTATGCCGGCCGAGATATCGTTGTCACTGCTGGTTACAACCCGGTTAAACAGCAAGGCAGTCTGATGGATGTCTATGCGGTTGTGACGGCCCGCTGTGCTGGACTGCTGGAGAGTCCCACCACCACCGCTGATGCCACTGCAACGGCCAACAGTACCGTTAACATTGGCTCGGACGCTTCAATCATCAGTCACGCAGATGTCGAACTGGGTTCCATTCCCGGAATCAACAATGCGTCGTGGTACACCTTCGCCAACATCGACGGAGCCAAAGGCAAAGTCCATCAGGGAAGCGATGGGTTGACCGAAAGCAACAGCGTCACCATCGACGGCGACGTGACCGCAGGAAACACGAATCAACTGACGATCGAGATCCCCGTCGCAGGCAAATTGATAAGCGTTAATGGATCTGACGATCAAAACATTCCAAGTGAGCAAACCACGCTCACGCCAGACCAGGTTTTCCCAGTAACAGACACAAGCTCGACGGAAACAGACACAAGCGCGACGGAAGCAGATGCAGCTTTTACAAAAGCAGGCGCGTTTCTGCCTTTCACGGTCAGTTACGATTCGTCATACGATGCAACACAGTTGCTTGACGGCCTCGACGAAACTTCGAAAGCTATTTTGGAATCATCGATTTCGAAAAAAGCGGTCACCGCAATCACGCTTACCGAATTGGCGGCGGTGGGTGGCCAAGTGGTTCTCCACGCAACAGACTTGCAAGGTAACGCGCATATCACTGCGAATTTGCCGAGCATATCGATCACCAATCAAAGCAATGCCTATCTTTTGCTTGATGGAGTCGGAAACGCGAACACGCTGAACATGGGGCAGGTGACCATCGTCGGTGGCGCGGCCATGCCCAGCAGCATGACATTCACCGAGGATGATGGTGTCCCGTCGATCGTTGTGTTGCAATCTTACGGACAACCTGTCGGCGACTCCGCCTCGGGTCCCGCGATCGCAGTGAACGACACCATTCTCAATACTGCGGGATCGGTGCAAATCACGAATGACAAAGGTGCATTAGTTCAGATTGCGGCGATCAATGCTCAAACGGTGTCCATCAGCACTCCCAACTCTGCCTACATCGTCAGCACACCGGCGGACTATTACGGATCAAGCGGCGAAATCAAGGACTACTGGACAGCGGGCACCCAGCTTGTTCAGGACGGCTATTTTGAATCGCCATTAACGGGGTCGTATGTCTACAACCCGACCGGTACCGCCTGGGATTTCAACGGATCGACCGGCGTTTCCGCAAACAACAGTGGCTTCACATCGGGGAATCCCGACGCGCCTCAAGGCAAACAAGTCGCTTTCATTCAGGGGACAGGGGAACTCAGCCAAGCGATCGCCAGCATGACAGGTGGTGAAAGTTACGTCATGCAGTTTGACGCCGCCCAGCGGGCCAACTATCCCGACCAGACCATCGTCATCGCTCTAGATGGTCAGGAACTGTGTACGATCACACCAAGCTCGAATGCCTATGAAACGTACGCCTGTTCGGTCTACGCACCGGCGAAGGAGTTGCCAAGTGATGATTCCCTACGCTTAACAGATGGTGCAGTAAGCACTGCGACCGCTTTCTGGCATCAGGACCAGGTGGAATTTCCGACATCGGGTTCGATGACCATTGATTTCACCTATCAAGCTGGTGGGAACAAAGCCGCTGACGGAATCACACTGGCGTTTCAGAACGAAGGCGTCAATGCGATAGGAGGCACCGGTGACGCATTGGGATACGTTGGGATTACAAGTCCCACAGCGGCTTACGAGATCAATCTCTACCGGGACTACGTGCAAGGCTCCAATTTTGTCACGACCAATTCATCGGGAAATTATTTATCAACGAGTCCGGTCAGCTTTAACAGCGGCAATCCGATTGAGGTTCAGTTGGTTTACGATGTCGATGCTAATACGGTGACCGAAAAGCTCACCGACACGACGACCAATGACACGTTTACAAGAATCTATGACAACATTGACCTGAGTTCGGTACTTGGTGCGGAAGCCTACATCGGATTCACTGGCGGTGACGGTGG
The DNA here is from genome assembly GCA_029245125.1 of Rubripirellula sp. Taxonomy (GTDB): domain Bacteria; phylum Planctomycetota; class Planctomycetia; order Pirellulales; family Pirellulaceae; genus Rubripirellula. The sequence continues at coordinate 12,402 of JAQWPZ010000098.1, read as the reverse complement.
GGCAACCTCGACTCAGACGGTCACCGATTTTTCATTGACAATCAGTGAATCCAGCCCAACTCCGTTGATTCAGGGTTTTGGCAATTGGGACATCAATGTTAGCCGACTGCTCACCGTGACCGGTTTAGAACCGAGTGGTGTGGATGAAACTGTCTTCCTGGACAATTTAGTCTTATCAACCAATCCGGCCGGATTCGTACCGGGACTCAATTCCTACGTGACCGACTACACGGCAAGCCTCGCCGCAACTACCGCCGCCAATGTTCTTTATCTCGGCGAGTCGGGCAAATCGAGTTCCAGTGATTTTTCAAGCTGGCTGTACAACACCGGTGATCATTCGATCAACGTGAACACGAATGTCTCTCCCGGAAACTACGGTGACAACTATCCCAAAAAAGCTGGCGACAACTACGGCTCCAGTCAGCAAGGCAGTGGGATCATTTTCTTCGGGAGTGAGATCCCTTACCTGTGGACCGGTGCAACGTCCAACATTTCGGGATCGAACTATCTGACCGATGACTTGGGTTACGCTGACACCTTGGCCAATGCCCAAACCTACAGCGTGAATGCAAGTGGCAATCCCTCTGATTCAAATCTGAATGTGACGCAGGGAACCGGCCCCCAAAATGACAATGTTTCGCCAGGTCGCGGAGTCTTCCCCGTCGTACCTGCGTACTTCCCGACTTCCGTTTCGGTCTCCAGCCCTGAAAGCCGATCACTTGGGGGAAGTGGGATCACTGCTGGTTCTTTAGATGTGACAGCGCTCTACTTAGACATCAATGGTCCGATCAATGTGGGCGCAGTTAACCAAGCCATCAATATTGTGCTTGGCAGCGACTTGCAGCAGCAACTCGATGACTATCAACAAAGCTACCAAGATGGATCGGAATCCAGCGCGACGCTGGATCTCGATCCCTACTTCGGCACATCCGGGATGACCGGATACTTCGATGCTGCTGCTGGGCAAATTGTTCTTGACCCCTTTGCCATCAATGCCGGTTTGGCCGAAGCCGTTTTCACCGGAGCGATTATCTCCACGACAGATTCTGGTGCAATCAATGTTCACAGCGATCCCGGCGAGGTCGACATTCAGAACCAGACGAACTACCCGCTGGTGCTGGAAAACATCTCGGCGGCGAATCAAAAGTTATCTGGAACGGTCGTGTTCAATGACACAATCACCAATCAATCAACCGCCTACATTTACAGTCCTGACGAAGAGGTTCGTGTCTACCAAGGCGACTTGCATGCTGCGATAGACGACATGAACCTGGTCGATTCATCGAGTGGTGACTCCGGAAACTTCCAACCGGGTTCAGATCAGTCCTACGTCGAGGGCAGCGTCAGTTCATCGAGCATGACGTATGAGTGGACAACGAATGCCTGGATATCGCGTGAACTAACATTCACGGGCAACGACAGTGGCGGCTACGATCTCGAATCTCCTTCAACCAGTGATTCATGGAACTGGGGCCGCGCCGCCAGTACGAGCAAAGAGAAAACCGCCTCGAGCAACCCGTTCCCATCGGTGGCTACCGTGCTGCTGTCGGACGGCCAAAACAACGACGCCAATGCTTTCTGGCACCCAGAAACAATTGACATTCCCACGAATGACAGTTTCACCGTTACGTTCACCTATCAAGCAAGCGGTGACAAAGCCGCAGATGGCATCACCTTCGCATTTCAAAATGAGGGAGCGAATGCCGTCGGCGAAACGGGTGGATCGTTAGGCTACGTCGGCATCACTGGCCCAACCGCCGCCTATCAGATCAACCTCTACGACGGTGAACAGCGCGGATCTAATTTCGTGACCACGAATACCGCGGGAAATTATCTCGCCACCGGAGATGTCGATTTCAACAGCGGCAACCCCATCGAAGTGACACTCGTTTACGACGCCGTCACCAAGACCGTGAAGGAAAGCCTCACCGACAGCACCACCAGTGATATCTTTTCGCGGACCTACCAAAACATTGACCTGAATTCCGTGCTAGGCTCGGAGGCCTACATCGGCTTCACTGGTGGGGACGGCGGGGCAACGTCCATTCAAACGGCAAGTGATTTCTCAATGAGTGGTTCAACCGAGTTGAACGACTTTACTCTTTGGAACGGCTTATATCATCAGAAAGTCATCGATCTAGGTGAAACAGCGACCGGCAGTGGTGAGTTACAGCAAAGTGTGACCGCGGTCATCACGCAAAGTGAATCTGCAACGACGAAGTTCTCGGGTTCGTCCAAGGACGCTTGGAATTACGGCCCCTCAACGACCTGGGACTGGACCTACCCGACCGAAATTTTGCTGCAAAACCGTTACCAAGTTCCCGCTGCCAACTCGATTTCCATTGATTTCTCGGGAGTGCAATACGGAAGTCTCGACGTCGATTCAGATTCCGAATTGCAATTGAAAGGGAACATCATTTTCCCAGGTACCGTGAGCTTGTCTGCAAACGACAACCTCACTCAAGTTAAGACCGCGATCGTCGCCGCGAACCAAGTTGATTTAAAATCCAACGGTGGCAGCATTGGAACAGACGACACACCGGTTCACGTCAGCATTGATCCATCGAGTTCGATCAATGCGACAGCATCAAGTGGAATCTATCTCGCCTCCGACGGTGATTTGGTTGTCGGGCAGATCGTTACCTCAACGGGACAGGTTGAATTGGAAGCGGCTGGAGATTTCAGCGCCGGCAGCAGTGGAGCAATGGTCGCGGGGGACAATCTTTCTCTGCAGACAGCGAACGGCGATATCGGGACTCAGGCTGAACCACTGACGATCCAAACCAAAACCTCGCAACTCGAATCCGGGACGGTAACGGATGGCTTGTTGACAGCTGCGGCTGAAGACGGAATCTACCTGGTCCAGCCCGAGGGTGACCTTCGACTACTCTCCGTGACGACAAGCTCGTCGTTGGGCGTGGTTTCGATTGCCAATCAGGGAGGTAACATCACCGATGGAAACACTTCCGATATCTTCAAACTCAATCAATTGACCCGTAAAGACGCAGTCGATTTGATCAAGCAGATCAAGAACGTCCAACAGAACACTGCAGACTTTACGATCACCGCTTTCGAGGCATCGGTCGATCAAAACTACCTGCAGTATTGGACACTCCTGCCATCGAGAGGAAGCTACGACCAACAATCCGATACGTTCGTCCTCAATGCCGACGGAGTCGCCTATTACCAGCCGCAGGCCGATCTTTTCTACACCGATCAGTCGGGTAGCGAGACGCAGGTGACTGCGACCGAAGCACAAGTCCAGCAATACGGCAATTCGCTTTATCAAAACAGCGTGAACGTCTTTCAAGACGATCTAGTGTTCAGTGCGGATTGGGCCAGCCTGCCGCAGTTCCAAAGTTATGACTCCGAGTACACGTTTACGGCATCGGAAGTCGTCGTGGATGAATTGACCTATGGGGCAACAGACTTAAGCAATTCTTTCGCGATGTTATCGCTCGCGGCGTTAAGTCCGAAAGGAACCGCGGTGATCGGCCCCATGTCACCAGCAATCCAAACAACGTTTTTGGATCTGAATTCGGCGGGTAGTATTGGATTGCCATTTCACGTCATCGAAGTCGACTACGCGAAACTCCAGCAGGGAACATTAACAAGCCAAGAAAAAGCGATCTTAACGCAGGCAACTGCTGCGGGCGAATTGCAAATCATCGGTGTTAATTCGGCTGGCCAACGGGTCGCTTACTCTTCAGGTAGTCGACCAGAGGATGTCACGCCGGTTGCAGTTTTGGTTCGGATCGACAAACCAATTTTCGTCGACTTGGCCGAAAACGGATTGGTGCAACTTCAAGCGGGAGATTCGATCAACTTGACGGAGTCCATGGGCGATCTGAACGTCCTGTACGCCGAGACGCCTTACACTGTAAAGTTGGTGTCTCAAGTGAATGTCTTGAATGCTCCATTGAACGATTCTGCGTCGACGTTCGGTTGGTCAAGCGATGAGAATGGTGTACTGGGTTACACAGATACCGATCTGGTCTACACCGCGACTAACTTCACGCTGGGCAGCCCTGTCTTTTCAACCGGCATGATTGAAAACGGAAGCTTCGAGGAACCGGTTCAGTCGGCTGGCGGTTTCACTTACGCCCCAGTGTCAACCAACTGGACCTTCAGTCCGCAAGCAGGCATATCGGACAATGGAAGTGGTTTCACTCAGGGCAATCCAAATGCTCCGATTGGCAACCAGGTCGCATTCATCCAGGAACAAGGTGTCATCTCTCAAGAAATTGATGGGTTGGTTGCTGGGCAAACCTATTCGCTTGAATTTGATATCGCCCAGAGATCCGGTTATCCCGCCCCCACTTTCACCGTTGATTTGGACGGTCAGCTACTGACAACCCAGACACCGACATCAACCAATTACGAAACGGTTACGGTCCCGTTCGTGTTTGACACGACGTCATTGGAACTGACCGACGGCCAAAGTAGTGAAGCGAACGCATACTGGTATCAATCGCCCCTGGCAATCACCGAAACCGGACAATTCACTGTCGAATTCACTTACGAGGCCAGTGGCGATGCGGCAGCGGACGGAATCACATTCGCGTTTCAAAAGGAAGGCACGAACGCCCTCGGTGCAACTGGCGGATCACTTGGATACGTAGGCATCACGGGCCCCACGGCCGCCTATCAGATCAATCTGTACGATGGCCATCAACGGGGTTCAAATTTTGTCACAACGAATACTTCGGAAACCTACCTGCCGACCGATCTCGTCAGTTTTAACAGTGGCAATCCAATCAAGGTACAACTGGTCTTTGATGCTGAGCAGAAAACGGTCACGGAAACACTGACCGATTCGGTGCAGCAAACCAGTTTTTCACGCACCTATGATGAAATCGACCTTGCGAGTCTGATGGAAGGGATTTCCTACATCGGATTCACTGGTGGAGACGGTGGTGCGACGTCTGCCCAAACGGTGACTGACTTCAAACTGTTCCGAAAAGGTCAAAGCGATTCCCCGGTGATCAGTGGCTTTGGCGGTTGGGACTTTACCGGTCAACACACGCTGACATTCACTGGACTAGACGCTACGTCAGTCGACCAAACCGTTTTCCTTGATGATGTCAAAATCACACGGTCACCCGGTGTTGTCTCGAGTGACTTGCGTTTGGTTGCGGGCGGGTCGATCGGCACGAATTCATTCCCGTTGAATGCACAGGTCGGCGGACGTTTGGATGCCTTCGCGACCAATGATCTTTACTTGACCCATCCTTCCAGCAGCAACCTGCGTCTAAATGCAATCTATGCGGGTGGCGATGCTACGATCGATGCCCCGAACGCGAACATTTTCGCGGTTGAGAACTTCTTCAAAGGTTCCGTCGCCAATTTTGGCACCGACGGGTCGGGGAACGGTTGGTCCAACGAATCGGTTCAGGGGGCGGTAGCCTTTGCTGACGATGCTTTGACATTGCAGAATGATGCCGCACCGGCCGGAGCGACAGAAACTTGGTACAGCAGAGCGGCAACCCAACTTGACACTTCAGTGACAATCGAGAACCGGTTCATCTCGAGCTTTGTCTACCAAAATGATGGCTCCGATTCCAATTTGGGGTTTGTACTGGCCTCCATTGACACCGATGTGTCGACGCTTGCTCAGACGGATGAAACATCTATCCCAAATACTTTTGCATTGCGGATTCAAAATCAATGCGAAGGCTGTTCAACGTCTCAAGCAATCAGTGCTTCGTACGATGGCGAACTCAAAACGACACCGGTCCCTGACGAAATCGGGCTCTCCTCCGGCGATCCGATTGAAGTTCTGATGATTTATGAATCGTTGACACGAACCGCTTCGGTCACGTTGACCAACGCAGGAAACTCATTCACCTTTGACTTGCCGGGGCTCGATCTGCTGAAAGTCTTGGGTACCAATCAAGCACGAGTAGGGTTCGTCGCCCAGGGATCTGGACAGGCTTCGACTCAGGAAATCACAGGATTCAGTTTTGCGTACGGCGCTCCGTCCATAGAAACAAATCAATTGACGGTGACTTCCGGGTTACAAATCGGGGCGTCCCAAACTCCGATATTGATCCTCGCTCTTGGTGGCGTTCAGGCCGCCGCGCCCAATGGTGTTTACTTGACCCAGATCAGTGGCGATTTGCTGATCAATTCAGCAACCAGCAGCGGAAGCGTGCAACTGAGTGCTCCCGCTGGTTCGATTTTGACATCCGACGAATCATCGAATGCCGATGCCCTTATCATTCTTACCTCCGAGAATCTTGCTTCTCAAAGTGATCTGCCGCATGTGACCGCCGACGTACTCGCCGTCATGGGTCTTAAGAACATTGGCGAGCTCAACAATGAATTGCAGCTTCAAGTTTCGCAGCTTTCCGCGAAGACCGTTTTGGGTGACATCAACCTTGGACAAATCGGCGACCTGTTGATCGCGAATCCACTGCGGGCGGGAGGAGCCATCAACCTTCTGGGCAATTCGACCATCACCTTCGACGCGCCAGTCATCGCTGAAGCGGATGTCGATTTCCGCACCGAAGGTGACTCTGGTGTGCTGCATTTCCTTGCGGGAGCACACCTGCTTTCCAACCAAGGTGCAATCCAACTGCATGCAGATCGAACCCTGACCACTGAAATCGGAGCGATTCTCGAAAGTTCGACAGGCGTCTCACTTTCGGGCGGCACAGCACCGCTCGGTTCTGAGGAAACCCATCGAATGCAGTTGCTCGGATTGATCCGGGGTGGTCCGCTTCAAATGACATCCGCAGCCGACGATGATTCACTTCAAGTCGCGATCGCTGATTGGACCGGGATCGATGGAAACCCACTGGAAGCAGTTCTCAACGACTTCTCAATGCTGCACTTGGATGACAGTCATTCCAGCCTTGGCAAAAACTACGTGGCCACGAACAGTCGGCTTGAGTCAGAAGTTGCCAACCTCGAATTGGGCGAACTTCAAACCTTGCGGATGGATCTGGGGAGCGGGTCGGATTCATTCCGAACGGAACCCAGCTGGCAACTGAATTCGCTAAACATCAACGACGCCGGTGGCTCCAACCAATATGAGTTTGCAGGTGCCCTCGGTGGTTTACCAAAAGCAATCGGCCTTTCCGGTGGAAGCGACTTGGAACAGCTTCTGATCGATGGAAATGGCACTCCGATTTGGTTGGCAGAGGGAATCGTGCACGTCGGCGATTTTGAAATCCAACATTCAGACATCGAGAAACTGCTGGTCGAAAATGAATTATCTGTCCTTCGACCAGAAATCTCCAATGCAGTCGAAATTGATCACGAAGCATTCCCGGACAATACCCTGACGCTGGTGGGAACCGCCGGCAACGATGATCTTTTCATTGACCTCGGCAATCCGAATGTCAGCTTGATCGGGTTGTGGAATGAAACAAACGACTTGCGACGTGATTTTGAATCGATGGATTTCGACGCTCTCCGGTTCATACTGCTCGACGGTGACGACAGTTTGCTGGTGGATGGCAACGCGACTCTTCCTCTTTTCGTAGAGGGAGGTCAAGGTGGTGATTGGATCCAAATCGACTCCAATTCCGATACCTCCGTGATTGATTTATCTGGAAACAACATCATCAAAACCAGTTCGGGTTCGGATACGATTCGCACCGGTGCAGGCCGGGACAGAATCGATGCGGGTAACGGAAGCAACGAGGTGCACGATTCTGGTGGCGTGAATTGGATTTTCGCCGGGAGTCAAAATGATCAGATCTATCACGCAAATGACAACGACTGGATTGCTGCCGGCCAAGGCATCAATGATGTCTGGTTGAATGGATCCCTCGTCAACTGGCACAATCAGTCACTCCGATCAGATATTAATCGTGATCTGCGAGTGTCGGCATTGGATGCACTCACTCTGATCAACGAACTGCAAAAAGTTGGCGTTGTCAACTTGGAGGGTTCCCCTAACAGCACCGATGACCTTTACGATGCAAGCGATGACGGGCGGCTAACTGCTATCGATATTCTGGTTGTCATTAACGACCTCGATCGCAACTTGGAGGCAGAAGGTGAATACATTGGCCTTCCAACTCCCGCCCGCTACCCAGCTGGCGACGAAACGCTTGCAAACGATGAAGTGTTTTCGAAATGGGAAGATGAGTTCGACGAGATCGGATCAACCGCTCGCTACGACATCAACGATCTCGAAGGCTTCGCATACCAGCCTGACGGCGAATCCCTATCTCGGTCGGCTGATCCAGCCGTACTCCGCGGTGTCGATGAATTGCACGGAACATTGGAAAGCATGAATCGAGCGAAGATGATGGAGGAGTTAGAGGATCATTTTCTCGCTCTGAAGATCGGCGAGTAGGAGCATTCGTTTCATTGCATCAGCGATTGGGCTGCACTTGACCGGCTGGTTCTTGGGGCGTTCTTCGATGAGCGTCCAACTGGCCAGTTTCCACCCGTTTCGCGAGGCGGACGTGAAATCATCCGTCCTGGCCAGGAATGCCTCGGGGAGTGAAATTCATGGGCAGCCTCGAGAATTTGATCCACCGGGGAAAACCACCAGAATTGATCGGTCCGCAAGACACTGCCGTTGGTCTTCCCCGGTTCATCATTGGCGAGATACAGGAAGCGGTCGAGCACATCCACAATGAGTCACGGGCGGGCAAGACGTTGCCGTTCGCTGACTCTCTGCTGCACGGCTTTGATCGCCCTGCCGCTTGGTGGTCCGGGAGAAATCGGATTATAAAAGTCCAGTTTTTCCTTCAGATAGATTTCAAGAAATCGCTTTGCTGCCTGACGCACAACCGGTTTGCTCTGACTAGTCAGTGATGATTTGAACTGATTCAACAAGCGATCGTTATAAACGAGCCCCCGAGCGATCACGGCAAACCATTCCTCAAATTTCTGTTGCTCAGCCGGTGTAAGTTTCTGCAGCCTGCCCAGTTTTTTTGCCATCGCCATTCCGAATCGTGGGTGGACCAAGCACTGTTCTTCTAACCATCTGATCAACGAGGCCCGCACACTCTCCTGAGTTGCCGCCATCATCGTTCGCAATTCGGGATCCGAAGGCGCCCGGTTTTCTGCGGCACTGCATCGCAAGATCGCTCGCGCGGAAAACGCTTTTTCGACGGGTGTTCCGTTACGTCCAACATCAGCAACCTGAGCCAGAAAGTTTGGTGCATTGTTCAAAGCGTTACGGAGCGTCGCAGGCGGCTCATCGTCACTCCGTTTGTTTTCCCGCGTGTTATACCAGGCGTCGTACTCTCCAGGCCTCCAATTCACGATTTCATTCTGGAGACCAATTCGCCACCACGAGTCGCGACTGAGTTCGCCATCGTTGATCACCGCACCACCACGAAAAACCCCCACCACCATCTCTGGTCCAAGACGGTGCAGCACCAGCGCGGTATCCCGTTCATCAATCTCAATTCGGTAATCCTGCTGATCGAATTTCACCAGCAGTTGTTGTCCTGGAGTCAGATTTTCGACAGCCAAGCGTCCCACCGCGAGGTCGCAAACCACCACTCTTTCGGCGTCCTGTTCTCGCTGTGAAATTTTAAAGGAGGTACTGGCGTCGGCAGTCCAATTTGTTCCATTGCCGGCTTCCCCTATCAGCCGACTGCCCGCCATCGTGGTCACCTGAATCCAGGGAATGGATTGACCATCCGAATAGCGACTGGGCACCTCGATTCCACGCCACGTTTGGCTACTTGCATCTCGAGTTGCAGCAACCCCGCGAACAGGAGACCAATTCATCCATTTCGCCACGTTGACCCGTGGCTGCGACGGAGGTCGGTTGAAGTTTGGTCGCGGTCGATCTGGAACTCGGGGCTCCGGCACCACATCGGGTTGCCGAGGAACTTGCACCACCGTTTCATCAGGAACGGCCGGATCGCTTCCCTCCATCTCAGATTCCACTTTGGGGAGCTGTTGGAGATCCTTGGGTGGCTGGGGGTTCACATCGTCCTGAACGATCTGTTGCGGAATTGATCCACCATCGGTCGGTATCGAGTTGTCTTGCACGAATTGATCAGGATTTACAGGCGTTGATTCATCACCGAAAAACCACCCCCAGGTTCCCAAGAGCACAGCAACCAACACGGCTGCCGACACCAACATCAACAATGAGTGACGAACTGACTTCCCTGGTTTTCGTTCCCGCCGAAGTTCAGCCGGCGGACGAACGACGTGCACGCTCTGCACCGGCCGATCAAGTTGTCCAAGTGCAACATCCAGCGGATTTCCCCCACGTGAGCCAGCATCCCCACTTAAACCAGCAATGGAAGCTTCTTCGCCATCTTCCTCGGAGGACGCAAGCTTACCGCTCAGGGGCGAATGCTCTGACTCTGACTCCGGATCCCCAAGGGGTTGGTCGGCTCTTGGATCATACTCCATCCGCCAGACAGCAATCACCTCGCGCAACAGGCTTTCTGAATTCCAACACCGCAGTTCGAATGCGTCTCGAGCTTCAGGATCGAGCTGTCCGTCGACATAGGCGGCAACCAGGTCAGCGTCGATCCCATCGGTGTGCAGCAAAGCCTGTTGCAGCGACAGAGGTTGCGTCGCTACCCGGACCAGCTTTGCATGCTGGCTTCGCAGCACTTCGTCCTCGCGCAGCCTGGCCAGTGACTGCTGGCACTCGGCAGCAGAAGCGACCTTGGTCAGCAGTCGCAACAAGCGATTTAGATTGGAGGATTGTTTCGTTGACATGAGTACTAAGAGAGTCGATTACCTTTTCGAATGATTATGACATTCCACAGTCGTTTCCCGTCCGTACCGGCGTCGGGAACATTCACGGATGCGTTCAGCATTACATCGCCATCATCTCCTCGGTCTTCTCGCGCAGACGACGTCTTGCCCGATCCAATTTTGGCCCAATCGCGTTAATACTGATTCCGAGATCAGCTGCCAACTGCTGATAGGAACAACCTCTCTCGTAGAACATTTGCAGCACGTGCTGATCTTCAGGCGACAGTTTTTTTCTCGCAACACGGAGTACCGCGATACGATCTTCGCTGGTCTCCCGAAGTTGACGCTGTTCGTCTCTGTGATCCGCTTGGTGCTCCAAATCAGCATCCCCGTGCTGCTTCCGAAGTGAATGGAGGTACCGCAAGGTAGCGCGGCGGACAATCACACTCAGCCAAGTGGAAAGTCGACTGCGGCCACCATAACTTCTCAGTGTTTTCATCTCGTTGTTCAGCAACCCGGCAATGACTTCAGCGCTGATTTCTGCCGCTGCTTCCGGTGACAAAACAGTCAATCCAGCCTCTCTCCAAGCGGCATGGACCCTCGCATGAATCAGGGCATCGTACCGGGTGACAAACTCAACCCAGGCGGCGTTCTCTCCCGACAACATACGGCGAATCAACGCTGCGTCAGAATCAATTCCGCTTGCCCCCATGGAGCGAGCCTCCACCACCTGATCTTCATCAGAGGATAGAGGCTGCGCGGGTTGATCACGATGTCGTTCGAGAGACATAGGTTGTCAAGAGCGATGGCGTCTCGCGGTCCTTTGCTGCTAACACGTCTCCCAATCGTACTACATTCAGTCACGATCCGCAGACACGATGGTCGCTTTGCGATCTAGAGGATCAATTACCAAGAGCATCTGAAAGCACTTGTTCCTGTCGATCTAACAAAGATTTCAAGTGATCGATGGCCGCGTTTCTGGCGTGGTCGACGCGCCGCGCCAATTCGAATTCCATCCTACTGACGAGCGATCGAATCCCTCGGTCTGCGACCTGATTGATGTAGGAAGCGGCAGCGCGAGCATTCTCACGCGATTGCTGTACACAACTGCGAGCTGCCGCGATCGCTGCTTCGACACGACCGGCGTTCAATAAACGCCGAATGAGATCAACCGTGTCTCCGGTCTGATCTGCCATATTCCACTCAACGCGATCAACGGTATCTCGAATATTGCTGAAGGTTCTTGCAGCGAGGGCTTCTCCATCAGCTTTCGCGACTCCGGGAAGCATGGCCGCAAAAACAAAGGTGAAAACACACGCGAGGATTCCTGAACGATGCATGGTAGTACTTTCTGATTCATTGCTTAGAAAAGGTGCGTCACTCAACGACGTGATGTGGAGTGACCAAAAGGGTCTCAACCGGTTGCAATGAATTAGTGCTGCTTCGAACCGAATTCGTGCAGCCAAGAAAAAAAATTTCCCTGAATCAATCAGCCGCGGCCAGAGATTCGGCCCAAAACCGCCAAAAAACGCAACGCATGAAGAAAAAACGGGCAATAAAAACGAGAACTCGCGAGAAAAATGGCGTCGTGCGAGGACTGCGATAGCCACGGGCTTTCGAATTCACAGGGACTCCAGCACTGCCCAAGCTCCAAAATGAATCGCGAAATGTGGCCGTAACCGCCAGTCAGTAACCGCCAGTCAGTAACCGCCAGTCAGTAACCGCCAGTCAGTAACCGCCAGTCAGTAACCGCCAGTCAGTAAC
>JAQWPZ010000081.1 GCA_029245125.1 Rubripirellula sp. | reverse complement strand
CGACAAGATGGAAGCGGAGATTCGATTCGATCATATCGATCCAGATATTGTCGTCGGTGAACATTTCGGGCAGTGGGAGGATATTCGGGAGGCGTTCAATACCGGTGAAATGCCTCCTGAGCGTGAACCACAACCGACGCCCGCTGAACGGGATGTCATTACCGTTTGGTTGGATGCGGAATTCAAAAAAGCGAAGCAGTATGGGAACCCCAATAAGCGAGGAAGTGTCCGCCGCCTGACCCGTTATGAATTGCAGTATGCACTGGAGGATTTGCTGGGGGTCTCGGCCAAGCAAGAAGTCGGAGCACTTCCCGCGGAGGGGACAAGCGTTGACACTGGCCTGCAGAACAGTTCTCGAATGCTGCTAATCAGCGGTCCGCATCTTGAATCTTATTTGAATGTGATCATTTCCGTGATCAACAAGATGAAGGCAATCGCTGCCTTTGAACCGTACCGTGAGCATGTTGATATCGAGAATCTTGATACCGAACCGCCGGTCGCTTTTACATCGGACAAAAAGAAAATCAAACCAATCGTTGGGAAGGTCGCACGGTCCGGGAAAGGGGTTGTCGTCAATCCCGGGGGCTACATCGATCTAAGAATTCAGTCGATTTCGAAATACAAGTTTCAAACGATTCTCGCCGCAAAGGCGGAACGCCCGGGGAAATTTGAAGTCTCCATTGGGTTCACGCACTCCGAGGTCGATCCGCGACAGAAGGTGGCAAAGCTCGGATTCATCGACATTGATCCGGGTGACGAACTGCGGACTTACACGCTGGATTCCTTTCCCGAAGTTTTGCCCGATGAGATGACACGGGCGCTGGATCGTCCATTCTTTATTCGCATATCGAATCGTGGCCGACAGGCGATTTATCTGGAAGCGTTCGACTATCGGGGGAACGTCAACACCGAATTGACAGCGTCGCTGATTCCCGGAGAGATCGATGAAGCGGAGATCGAGGATCATGTTCGAAACAGCATTGCCGCCTTTGTCGAAAAAGCATTTCGAAGGGCACCCACCGAAGTGGAACTGCAGAAATACTACGGCGTCTATCAAAGGCAGCTTGCAACTGAGGATGCGATTTCAGCCTTGCTGAGTGCTTACAAAGAGATCCTCTGTTCACCAAGGTTCTTTTATCTTGGGCTTCCAGGCGAAGTTTCGGAACACGCGAATCAGAACTTTAAATTGGCCGAAAGGTTAGCGTTCTTTCTGTGGTGTTCGGTGCCCGATCAAGAGCTTTTGCAACTCGCCTTGTCGGGGAATTTGAAAACACCGTCCGTCCTGGCGGCACAGGTCGACAGAATGATCCGTGACGAGAAGGCGACCAGGTGGGTCGAGCAATTTACCGACCAATGGTTGCAAACTTCAAAGTTGTTCAACGTCGCGGTAGATCGGGGGTACTATCCCAAGTTCAAAGATTCGTTGAAGCCGTTGATGCGGCGGGAAACAATCGAAGCGGTTAATGATGTGTTCCGAAACGGTTCTTCCGCTCTCGGTTTTTTGAAGGCAGACCATGTCTTCGTGAATCAGCAGCTTGCGACTTTTTATCAGATCAAGGGCGTGCGTGGTGATGAATTTCGGAAGGTAAAAGTCGAGGAAGCGATCCACCGTGGTGGCCTGCTGACTCAGGGCACTTTTCTGGTTGGCAATTCTGATGGGATGAATTCGCACGCCGTCTTGCGTGGGGTTGGGTTAGCGGAAGTGATCCTGAATGATCCGCCGCCCGATCCTCCGAAGAATGTCCCTCCTTTTGACGCCAGTATTCCCGAATTTGAGAAGCTGACGTTGAATGAAAAACTGTTTGCGCACCGTGACAATGAAGCTTGCCGAAATTGTCACCAGAAGATCGATCCATGGGGAATCCCCTTTGAAAATTACGATGCCAGTGGTGCATGGCGGGATCAGGTGCTGCTCGTTTCAAAGGCTCCCAATCAACCCCGTAAGCGTAGAAAGCCAGTCTTTGAAAAAAGTTTTTTGCCCATTGACCGAGAGGCGACGTTGCCAGGGGGTGTGGCGGTCGACGGTGTCGGCGATCTCAAGCAGTATCTTGTTCAACATCGTCAACATGATTTTGCCAAAGGCCTTGCGGAGCGAGTGCTCGCTTACGCGCTCTCCCGTGACATCGATTATTATGACGAGGATCTCGTTCACCAATTGTGCAACGCTTTTGAAGCGAACGACTACTCAGTGCCAGCACTGATTGTTGAAATCGTTCAAAGCGAGTCGTTTCAGAGAGGATATTGAAACCATGGCCGACAAATCTTGGCAGTTGCACCGGAGAACTTTTCTGAGGGGCGGAGGGATTTCGCTTGCTTTGCCATTCATGAACGCGATGGCGGTTCGTGGTGAGCAACAGGCGATTGAAAATCTTCCCAAGCGGGCGGCGTTTATCTTCTTTCCGAACGGAGTCAGTTTGCCGTCGGAGAAAGATCCGCAACATGAGGATTGGTATTGGTTTCCCAAAGGTGAGGGGAAGGATTACGAATTTCGAACCAGCCAGGCTGCACTGAATCCCTATCGTGACGACATCTCTGTCGTTTCTGGGCTTTCCCACCCGCTGAACCGGAACAGTGGGGATGCGCACGTGAATCCCACCGGTTTCCTGACGTCAAAGGAAATCGTGAAGGGGAAGACCACGCTAAATTCGATCTCCATTGACCAGGCGATCAGCAATTTTCATGCGGGTCGAACGCAGTTGGCTTCGATGCCGCTGTCGACAGTCGGTGGTGTTGGCAACTTGAGTCGTACCTACACCTTGTCCTTTGATAAGGACGGCAAGGGGATTCCCGCGTGGTCGGATCTCAAGGAAATCTATGAGCGGATGTATGTTGCCAGCAGTCCTGCTGCCAAAGCGAGGCTGAAAGAAAAATCGCATCTCTTGAACGAGATCTATCGAGATGCCAAGGATCTGAATCGCAATCTAGGACGGGAAGATCAAGCGACGCTTGACGAGTACCTCGCCGCAATCTCTGAACTAGAGAAAAAGATCGCCAACGACCAACTGTGGGCTGATAAAGGGTCAACAGCGGTCCCCGTCGAAATGAACTTGGAAATCGAGTTCACTGACGTGGAAAATTACGTTCGGACAATGTACGACCTGATGTATCTCGCATTCAAGTCAGACATTACACGTGTTGCGACGTATCAATTGGCGTCCGAAGGAGGCACCGCGCCTACCAATAACCTTTCCAAGCAGATCGGGCTCAAGAAGGATCTGCATCAATTGAGCCATTCGGCTGCCAAGGGAGCGGATGGATTCAAGGATTGGGGGTTGTGGGATCAGTTCGTGGCCCAGCAGTTGGCCTACTTCATCAAACGGTTGAAGGAGACGAAAGAGGGCGATGGTTCGATGCTTGACCGTTGCCTTGTTTTCCAAGGGGCAGCAACGTCCAAGGTTCATGACAACACGAACTTTCCGTTGATTTTGGCTGGTGGAAAACAAATGGGCCACAAGTCAGGCCAGTTCATCAGCTATGACGAAGAACAGAACGCGCTGTCGAACTTGTTCGTCAGGATCGCGAACTCGATGGACGTTCCGATGCAATCGTTTGGAGATAGCACGGGTGTCTCGATGAGCGAGTTGTTTGGTTGAGCGTTTTCCTGCGGAATTGTTTAGATGCTAACCAAACAATTCGTCGATTTGCCCGGTGGAGTCTCCGTGCGATTCGGTTTTCACGCCCGATGCGTTCAGCAGGCTCAACCAGAGGTTGCATAGCGGCGTCTTGGCGTCCTGCATGACCAATTGGCGACCATGCTGGATGCCAGAGCCACCACCGGTAACCACTGTGGGGCAATTCGTCAGGTAATGAATCGAATTGATGTTACTGCCCAGCGTGACGGTGCAGTTGTCGAAGAGGGTGGTGCCGCCGACGTCCGGTGTGGCTTTCAGTTTTTGAATGAAACGGGCGAGCAATTCCGATTGTTTCTTGTCTCGCAGTTTGGAAACTTCTTTTCGTGCACCATCGCGATAGTGGCTCATGTTGTGTGCCGTGATTGTTGCTCCCAGGCTCGTGATGAAGGTGTCGAGCGGTTGTCGATAGGTGAAGACGCGCGAGGCATCCACTTGCATGGCCGCCAGGATCAGGTCGTACATCACTTTGACTTCTTCGAATCCCTCCAGGCCTTCGTCGGGGGCCTTGGGGGACTCTTTGGGACGTACTTTCGGGACATCCAACCAATCTTCTTCTTTTGCGAGTCGGATTTCAATTTCGCGAATTGATTGGAAGTACTCGTCGAGTTTGTCCGTGTCTGTTTGGGTCAAACCACGCCCGACGGATCTCGCATTTTCGAGCACGGTGTCGAGTACGCTTCGCTTTTTTTGCAGCGCGGCTTGTCGTTCGGCGAGCGGTGTGCCGTCATCTGAAAATAACCGATGAAAGGCGGCAACCGGTGTGTTCAATGCGGCGATCGGTTTGCCTTGCCGGTTCCAGGCCAATGACAGGCCAGGGCCATGACCTGATTTGTCGGGACCTTTATGACCGAGTTGGATCGAGGTGAAACGTGTATCCCGACCAAGCGTTTCAGCGGCAATTTGGTCGGCGGAAACCGAGTTGTAAAAACTCTGGCCCGGTTCGGCATAGCGATTCGCACCGGTCAACCAAAAAGTACTACCCCAATGTGCCTCGGTCGAAAATTGGTTGGACAGTTTCTGAATCACCGTCAAGTCTTGCTTGTGATCGGCGAGTGGTTGCAAACCCTCAGAGAGTTTGTAGCTACTTCCCGTTTGCTTGATGTCTGGAAACCATGTGTCACGCGTCACCCCAAAACCCATTCCCAGAAAAACAAGGCGTTTGGGAGCGACCTCTGGCTTTGCCGCCGCAGCGTGTTTGCGAAAGCCAAGTGATTCCAGCAAGGGAAGTGCGACCACGGCCGAACCGCTGCGCAGGAAACTGCGGCGTCCGCGATTCGATGCTTCTTGTGACGGGTGTGTCATTTCTTCGTCCTGAACTTCTTTGATTGAACCAATGCCATGATGTAATCACGTATCGATCCGTCCTGCTTTCCGGCTCGCGAGATCATTCTTTCTCGCAAGCCTTCATCCGAAAATCCGTAGGGCCGCCCCAAGGCGTATTCAATGAGTGCTTCGGTAAACCCACGGGCGAACTGATTGTCTTTCAGTGCGATTTGTTCACGTAGTTGAACGAAGTTTTCAAAGGGTGATCCATCTGGTAATTGCCCCTGTGGATCGATCCGCACCAATTTCTTTTTAATGACACGTTTTCCAGCGGTCTGTTGCAACATAACCTTCTCACGCCATTTTCCTGCGGCGTCGAAGTTTTGCATCCCGAACCCGATGGGGTCGATCTTGCGATGACATTGTGCACATTGCGGTTCCTCCATGTGGGCCTGTTGGATCTCGCGTGGCGAAAGCAACTTGCCAATCAGCCGACTGAGCTGGGGAACGTTGGCGGGAGCCGGTGGTGGAGGGTTATCCAGAATCTTTCGCATGACCCAGGCACCCCGTTCCACGGGGGAGGAACGTGTGCCGTCGGACCCCATGGCCAGGATGGCTGCCATCGCCAGCAATCCACCACGCGGCGATCCCTCGGGAATCGCCACCTTGCGAAACTCGCCACCTTGAACACCTTCGATGCCGTAGTAGTCCGCCATCAGGTCATTGATGACGACGTAGTTCGGGTTCAGTAGGTCACCCAGGGGACGGTTTTCGTTCAGCATCGATCGGATGGTCGCATAGACCTCTTGTCGGGCTGCTTGCTTCACGCTTTCGTCAAATTCGGGGTACTGCTTGGCGTCGAATTGAAAGAAGTCCAGACGCTCCATGGCGAGCCACTGGTGAGCAAACCGAGCGATGAGCTCGTCGGCACGAGGGTCATCGAGCATTCGATTGACTTGCTGGCTCAGCAGGCTTGGACGTTTCAGGTCGCCGCGTTTCGCAGCGGCATACAGAGTTTGATCGGGAGGACTGCTCCACAAAAAGTAGGCAAGTCGAACGGCCAATTCTAAATCGTTGAGTTCCCTGCTCTGCTCGGCGAGTCGTTCACTGCTTTGCTTGACGAGCTGTCCGGTACTCTGCTTTGGTTGAGTTTGTGTTGACTTTGATTGCAGCTCTTTTGGTTGCAGGGCATCTAGTTCCAGCGTTTGCTGATTCTGTTCGTCAATCCCTTCGGTCAGCAGCATTGACGCTGGTTCAATTTGGTAAAGAAAACCGGGTGATGCCATGATGACCGCCAGCGGCTGGCGAATCGCTGTTGGGAATTTCTCTCCGTCACGTCTCGATTCCGCATACAGCTTGAAGAGCTTGTCGACGAAGCTTTGCGAGGGTGGTTTGATTCGGAAGGCTCGTTCGGCGAACCGTTGGATGATTTCGCGAGCGTAGGTGTCTTCGTCAGGTTGGTGCCACCACATTCCTTTAAAAAAGATCTTGCTGGTGCTGGGTGGTGGCCAGACTTCCAGGACTGGTCCGGTCACTTCGATCCAATCGATCCACAACGCCGCCGGTGGGCCGACACCTGTCTTGACTTGCGCTTGCAGGAAGGCTGTCCTTGTGGCCGCGCGGCTGTTCGGTTGACGCTGTCTGAGTCCGAATCCACGTTCCTCTTTAACGGTGAGCGGAATTTCTAAAATCTGCGGATCACTGATCGTTCCCGTGACTTGGTTGCAGCCGATCACTTTGAGTTCACCTGAACGCGCACCGTCACCGGCGATCCCATACTCCAGGAAACGTTGCTTCGGTTGTGAACCTTCCAGGCCCGCCACCCGGGCCCGCAAGATGTATTCTCCGTCGGGCCAATTGTTCGGAATCGTAATCGTGTCGACGATTGCACCATTGAACATCTTGTTCAGCAACACGCCCGTCTTTGACTCGGGCTTTTCCAAATAGCGAACGTAACTGGCGTATTGCTGACGGTGCAGTCGCTCGTGGAATTGAACGTCGCCTTCATCGATAAACCCGAATTCGGCCGGGCTTTGCTGCCCGTTCGTTGCCCGCCACTGACCAGCACGATCGAAATCTTTTTTTAGCTTTGTCCGCAGTCGCATGAAGCGTGGGTTGATCAAGGATTCGGACTCTCGCCGAACCGTCCGCTGTTTTGGTTTCTTGCCAACAACAAAGGCAGCCTCGAGCGCTTGGTTGGCGAGGGTCAGGTACTGTTCAAACTGATCACTCGAAAAGAATAATGATCCGCCGGCGGTGTCAAAGCCTTGCGAGTTCGCATCACTGGGCAAATCCTTGGCGTCAACGCGCACGCCCACCAGGTCGAACACGGTATTTTCATACTCCCGTCGGTTCAGTCGCCGCATGGTAATGACGCCGGCTGAATCGGTCAGTACATCCCGTGCCACGACGATTTGGGCCGACAAGTCGTCCAGGAAGAGAGTTTTCTGCTTGGGGGTGATCTGCGGCTCGTCTTCGGGCGGCATTTCGCCGGAATTCAGTACTGCAAGAACTTTCTGCCACCGCTCCGCTGTTTCGACAGTGTCGATCTTTAAGGAGAGTGACTGTAGGTCGACGCCGCCCTCTTTGGATTGTGAGTCGTGACAATCAAAGCAGTGTTCTTGCAAAACCGCCCGGTGCTGTTGTGGAACGACCGCCTGGGGCGGGGCCGCGGAACTGACAGTCGCTTGGCAAAAAACGACCTGAAATAAGAGGAGGCCGATCGGAAGAAGGTGGGGCGTCTGCTTCATAGCCATCAGTTTACCTCGCGGCCACAAAACTGAAAGGAGCTCGCGTCCCACGTGATGTGAAGTCGTGGGATGTCGCTGCGGGCTGCGGTGCTTTAAGCGAATTTAGCTGGATTGTGACTTCAGCAGCCAATTTGCTTGTCAAATAAGCCGCGTCACGTGGAATCGGGCAGAGGTCGCTTGGACGCTGTTGTTCGCTTCGCAGGAGTGGATTCGAGGTTCGCTCTCGACGAGCTCGTCGCGATGCTCTGAGGCCGTCCTGGTTTGGCCGTCATCCGTGGTCGGCTTGTTCGTTATTTTCGGCGTTTGGCAGCTTCAAGCAGGGCATCGAGTTGCAGGACGTGGCTATAAGGCACACGGTTGCGTCGATACTTTTTCGAAATGACGTCATGCAGGGTCTCAAGATCCTCGAGCGAAATCACCGGAAAGTCGGTCCATTCCGTTTCGGATTTGAGTCGGGATCGAAGCTGCCATTTACCGGCGTGGTGCAGCGCCGTTACGAGCCGAGTTTTGCCTTCCTCGGTGGTCTCACGCCATTCGTGTTTCTTCATGATTTGTAAAGCATCGAGGGTGGCGGATCAAAAGCTTTGCCAGGGGATACAGGTCGACTCGCAGATTTCACAGTTCTATCTCCCGAAAGTCTAGAAACAGTTACTGCACTTGCAAGATCGAAAATTTATTCCAAGAAATTGAAACCACCAGCCCACGTTTCAAGTGAGTCTGGTTGAGGTGAATCGAAAAGCTGTCGGCGAGAACAGTAAGTCAGTGCCAGTGTCAGTGATTGCGAATCGCAAGCAGCAATGTTTGTTCTGCAATTTATTCCGCCAGCTTTGCCATTTTGACAGCGATTTCACGCAGACTTTTTGGCCATTGATTGAACGTCACGTGCTTTGCACCTGAGATCTGTGGGCTGCTGATGTTTTCGACCAGAGACTCAGCTGGCTGTGCGTAGATGAATTGCAAGTCTTGTTGCCCGTAGGTGCCTGTCAAACTGTGGGCGTAAACTTCCAATTCTGCAGCGTAGGCGGTAGGGTCATATCCGAGGTTATGTTCGGACGGAACCCAGATCACACCGGCAACCGCCATCGGTGTCATTGGGCTGACGCACCAGTTGTACGCGTAGGTGGGAATGGTGTCCGATTGGATCTCGCTACCCTTGCCTGCTTCTGGGAAGGGGGGAGCGGCCAATGGTGCAGCCTGCGAAAAGTCGTTCCCTGGTTGATCTGCAGCCACAATCGTGTTGACAAATTCTTTGACCTGCTGAATGTGATCAGCGAGTGCCTGCTGTGCGACGTCCGTGCTGGGGTATTGCATGAACAGTTCGTTCAAGCGAGCTGCAAAAGCTGGTTTCTTGACCCCTTTGACACCGGCAAACGAGGTCCACGAGAGTGGCGAAGCCATTTGCTTTGCGCGACCACCTTGCCCCGAAGACATCGTAATAAATCCTTGTGGTACACCTTCGCGATTGAGTGTTTTGGCAAAGTGATAAGCAAACATTGTGATGCCACGATCGCCTTCCCAAACATCACTCGTCATCCAGGACGAGCGGTACTTGCCTCCACCTGTTTCAAACTTGCGTTTCCTGGGTGTCGTGAATGTGCTGGCGCTGGTCTTTCGCCTGAATTCGCGAAGTGACGGCAGTGCGACAGGTGGCTCAGTTGCCTTGTCTCGCGAGTTGTACGCCATCTCGCCGTTCAGCAATGTTGATCCCGTTAGATACCAGACGTCACCGACCAAGATGTTGTTGACAGTACGACTGCGGTCGTGGCTTGAGACGACTGAGAGCGAAATTGGTTTGCCAGAAGCCTTAAGTGGTGAGAATTCGACTTCCCATTGCTGCAGTTCATTGGCGACGGCTGTTTTGGTTACACCGCCCAGAGTCACTTTAACTTCAACTCCCTCGTTGGCATGTCCCCAAATTGGAATCGTCTTATCGCGTTGAATGATTGCTCCGTCTCGGAAGTATTCAACGACCTGCAGAATGGGGTAATCGGGATCGGTGTACTGCGCGTAGCGTGCTTTTTGTTCGGCTGCTTTTTCCAGATCGTCTTCTTCAAAAATCAGCTTGCCATCAATCGCTGCGAAGGGTGTCGCGGGTAAGCCCGCTTTGTTGTAGAGATTCGAATTCTCGGGGACACCGCTGTAGGCATACTGGACACCGATGGGTTGCGGGACACGCTTCGAGGTGACAACAACCGTGTCGCCCGAGATGACTGCGTCGGCGGCGTGCCACACTTTGTCTTTGCCGCAGAGTCGGAAATGGTTCAAGTTGTCGTTGGGGGTCGGTTTTGCCGGTTCGACGAACTTGCCCGCTTCACGGTAATCCTTGGCCATCCCTTTGCTGCCCACCATCAGACCGCCAAACAGGCTGTCCTGTTCGAAAGTAACGATCGCTTGATTGCCCCTGATCTGGTAGCCGGAATAGATCGGTCCGGTAAAGGCGATGTCTTTTCCGTACTGTTTGGCCAACGCCCAGCGTGCCATTCGCATGCCGGGATGCAGTTTGTTGTAATAGTGAATGCCCTGCGGTCGCGCTGAATTCAGATCAGACTGAACGACCATGCCAACGTTGTCTCGGTTGTTCATAAAGAACGAGTGCTGAGCTTGCCGGATGTCAGCGAATCCAACGCTGTTCGGATCGGGAGTTCCGTAGCATTGCATTTGCGTAAAATAGAACGGCATCTCAGGCATGCCCCAGGCATCTCTCCAGCCGTTGACGAGAGCTTCCATTCGAGCGGCGTAAATCCTGCCGTCCCCTGAATTGCTGGTGCCCTGGCACCAAATTGCTCCGCGGATGGCGTAGGGAATGACCGGATTGATTTTACCGTTGAAGAATTGTGAGGGGCCTCGCCACATGCCAGCGATGCCAGGAAGGTTCGGACGCGCGGGAACACGTCCACCCGCATCAGCGGCCTCGCCAGCCGTTTTTTGCCACGTCGTTAAGTCTTGGTAGTATTGCTCAAATGCTTTGCGTCCCTGCGCGAGCATCGGATCAGCGTTATGAATTAAGTCAGCATCGCTCGTCAGTCCTGGATGTTGCTCGATCGCTTTGCGTTGGGTGAACGCTTCGACCCGGGTGTTACTGTGCGCACTTAAAAGGATGCCGACCGGGACATCCAGTTCTTTGTAAAGTTCGTAAGCGAAGGCGAGTGAGAGGGCTGAAAAGCCGCTGGCGCTTTGATGCGTTTTCCAGCCACCATCGGATGTCGCTTTCTTTTGTGGATAAAGCGCAGAAACGGTGCTAATGTTGATTTCACGGATCGGGATATCGGTCTTGGAACCAGCAATCTCACGGGCGATTTCGTTGCACATGCTGCTGCCGGCGGTCCAGACCATGTTGGACTGGCCTGACGAAAACCAGACTTCCCCAACCAGCACACGAGCCAACTCAATCGTCTCTTGCCGATCATTCGTGACTTTGAAAATCCGCTCCGACCGTGATGCTGTCAGTGGGGCGAGTTTGAGCATCCAGTCGCCATTCTTGTCGGCCATCGCGGATTTCGTCTGCCCGGCAAAATCGACGGTAACTTTCGTTCCCGGCGCGTCGAAGCCCCAAATTGGAACCTCCATCTGACGCTGCAAAATCATGTTGTCAGTGAATGGCGCCGCCACCTGAAGTGCTTGGTCCGCGTGTGCGAAGCCAGATACGGTAAGCAGAAGGCATGAAATAAGTATGCCAGTCATTTTTGCAAACATAATCACCGATTTAGAAATCGTTCGAAGGAAGCCAACGTCAGGTGCAGGCGGGTGTGCAGGGTGAGGTCAAATGCGGTTGATCATTCTTGCCGTTGGGGGGGCGATCCTGCGGCCCCATCTTAATGCTTCGATCGCGACAACAATAGGATTGGGTTTGGAATTAGGCGGGTTGCCTTCGTGTCTGACTGGGCTTCTGGTTGTGGCTCGGGTTAGGTTTTTGGTTGTTCAGTAGGTGGTGGGCAGGCGACTAGCGTTGGTCTATTTCGTAGGGTTGGGGGCGTTTTGCGTGCGGTGCTCTGGTATCGTGCCATTCAGCGGGACGTTTGCTGGGTTACGTTTGATGTCCTCGCGTCATTTTTTTTAACGTTTGCAGGTTGCTGTAGATGCGTCAGCCATCGCACCAAAGGTCGGTCTTGTGATTCAACGGATTGGGATTGCTGGTTACCGATCGATTCGATCGCTGAATGTGCGTCTGGGCGAGCTCAATTTGATCACCGGCCCGAATGGTTGTGGGAAAACGAATCTCTATCGTTCGTTGCGTTTGATTTCGGCGGCGGCGTGGGGTGGCCTGAATCGAACCTTGGCCAATGAAGGTGGTTTTAGATCGGTGTTGTGGGCGGGGCCCGAAAACTTTTCCAATGCAATGAAGCGGGGCGAGCAGCCGATACAGGGCACGCTTCGAGCAAAGCCGATTGCTTTGAAGTTAGGCGTGCTGGCGGACCCGCTTAGCTATTGCGTTGATCTTGGTAGACCAACGCCGATGGGATCGATGTTCGACGGGGATCCTGTGATCAAGCGGGAATGCATTTGGAGTAATGCGTCGATGGATGCCAAATCGCTTTGCGCCGACCGTCGCGGCAGTCATCTGCGTTGTCGCAGCGGAAAAGGAAAGTGGCGTGATATTGATTTGCCGATCGCGGTGGGCGATAGCATGTTGACTGAGTATGCCGATCCCTATGAAGCACCCGAAGTGATTGTCATGCGTGACCAGCTTCGGGATTGGCGGTTCTACGATACGTTTCGCTGCGATGCTGGCGCTCCTGCGAGGCAACCGTCGGTGCAGACGTTCACGCCGGTGATGGCCGATGACGGAGCCAACCTCGCTGCGGCACTTCAAACCATTCGCGAGATCGGTGATTCGGATGGTTTGAGTCATGCCATTGACGATGCCTTTCCAGGATCCAGATTGCATATCCAAAATGGAGAAGACGGAATGCAGGTAATGCTCTCGCAGTCCGGAATGTTGCGTCAGTTGAGCGCGAGAGAGCTCTCCGATGGAACGCTTCGGTATCTGCTGCTGGTGGCCGCGTTATTTTCACCAAGACCACCCGAGTTGCTGATCTTGAACGAACCCGAGACGAGTCTTCATCCAGATCTTATTCCACCACTGGCGAGCATGATTCGCTTGGCCGCCGAGAACAGCCAAGTCATCGTCGTCAGCCACAATGAAAGGCTCGTGCAAGAGCTTGAGTCAGACGAAATCTGTGTTTCGATTCGCTTGCAAAAACAGTTGGGTGAAACCGTGCTGCAAGATGGCAGCTTGCTTGAGCAGCACGGGTGGAAATGGCCCGCCCGATAAAGGCATTCCTCGGCTTAGACGCGATTGAGCGTCCCGGTGTATCCAGCGAACGAGTCGGTTTCGACGCCCAGACGCTGCAGGATGGTGACGAACAACTGCGCGAGCGGCAGTTCTTCCGCTTCGATCTTACCCCTCCACCCAGCATCACTGACGATGCCTGCGCCAGCTTGATTGTCTTCGTTGCCCCTGCCGAATTTCAGATAACGACCGTTGGTGAAACCCAGGTTCTTACCGCCGGCTGAGATGATCGGATAGTTCCGTGAGAGGTGGAAACTGCTGGAGGCGGAGCCATGCATTGCAAACGTATTGTCCAGCATGTTTCCATTCCCATTCGGTTCAGCAGTCTCCTTGAGCCGCTGAGCAAAACGGCCGAACTCTTCGGCTTGATAGCGGTTGTAGGTCCCAAGGTTCTGCCAGCCGTTCGGTTTCTTGACTTCATGCGTCAAGCCATGAGCACCACCCAAGCCAACCGCTTTGGATAACAAATCATGCGGGCCTTCCCCGTTTTCCCTGCCAAGCTGGAACGTCGCAACTCGAGTCGAATCGCTCAGGAACGCGAGGTAGATCAACTCGTACATGGTTTGGAAATAGAGTCTGGCTTCTTTCGGTTCGGCATCGAGATGCAGGTTCGTGGTATCAACTTCCGGAATCGGAGTATCGATCCACTTTTGGGCTTTTGCGAGTTTGGCCTCGGTATCTCGAACAGCGTCCAGGTACTGGTCGAGCGTACGTTGATCGTGACTGGAGAGTTGACGCCCCAATGATCGCGCATTTGCGACCAATAGATCGAGTGAACTTTTGCTCCTTGCTAATTTTGCCGCCGCGTCTTTTCCGTTGGTGACGAACAACATGTCGAAAATTTGCTTCGGCTTGTTCATCGCCGGGATCGGCCGGCCTTCGCGATTGAAAGATTGCGTTTGCGCGCCTCGCGGTCCACCAATTCCACCGTTGGTTGACATAACCAGCGATGTGTGTCGAGTGAATTCACCAGCATGCTCGGCATAAACTTGGTCAAGCGAGATCGAGTTTTTGTAGGGGCCGTGACCTCCCGTTGCCGCGCCGGTCAGATATTGATCCGCATTGGAATGACCATGCACGCTTCGCACGGCGGGGTGAGAAAGGCCCGAATAAATCGTGATGTCGCTTCGCAACGGCTCAAGCACATCGAGCACCTTCGTCAACTGAAAATCGTTTTCACCGCCGCGAGGAAACCAACTCCAATCTTTCCAAGCGGGGTCTGATTTGAGCGGCAAGCCAACCCCGTCGGGATGATACACGCTGACGAAGCGGTTCGGGGTTGCCTCGGAATTGGAACCGGCTGTGGCAAACGTTTCGAACCACGGCAAGGCGAGGGCCAAGCCGGTGCCACGGAGGAATGTATTCCGGTTCAGTAAACTGGGTTTGTCATTCATCGTCCATTCCTGAAATGTTCGAACGCACTGATTCTTTCAGAGCGGTGTTCGGTTTCGGTGTTGTACTGGCCGCAGGTTTGATTTTTGATTGACGTGTTCGTTGGCGGTTCGCGTCGCGGGGTTCGCTTATCTTGATCCGAAAAGCTCACTGTTGATGATCAGGTGGACCAAGTCGCCCAGGCGATCACCATCTGCTCTCCAAAGTGTAGTCAAATTGTCAACGTCAGCGCGGTCACCAAAGGAGAGCGGGCGACCGAGTGCATAGGCTGTCATCTTATGGACCATCGCTCTGGAGAATTGATCCTGGCGGTCTGTCAGCAGGTATCGCTTCAGACCCTCCATTCCAGTCAAGGTATGCTTGTTGAACAATTCGGAGGTTGCGTCGACTGGTTTCTTATTGATGCTGGTTCGATAGGATCCCAGTGCATCGTAGTTTTCGAACGCGACCCCCCACGGATCGATTCGTGCATGGCATGAGATGCAGGCTGGTTTGTTTCGATGGTCGGCGATCCGCTCTTTCAACGTCATCTTGAGAATTTCCGGGTCGGTAAGATCGACTTCTGGAACATTCGGTGGTGGCGGAGGTGGCGGGTCGTGCAGGATTCGTTCGAGCATCCAGACGCCTCGTTTGAGCGGGTGGGAATCGGTCCCGTCTGA
The DNA here is from genome assembly GCA_029245125.1 of Rubripirellula sp. Classification (GTDB taxonomy): domain Bacteria; phylum Planctomycetota; class Planctomycetia; order Pirellulales; family Pirellulaceae; genus Rubripirellula. Next base: position 14,561 of record JAQWPZ010000081.1, on the reverse strand, counting down.
ATTCATCGCCAGCACTGCGGCACTGGTCAATAGTCCACCGCGCGGTGTTTTGGGGTCTATCGAAACTTTGCGGAAATGTGGGCCGCGGACAGGTGGCATCCGATAGTGCGAAGCCAAGCGTTCATTGACCACGACATAATCGGAATGGAGAAAGTCCATCACACTATGGTTGCGACCCAACACTTCTTCGAAGAAAGCAACGGGTTCTTCCTGCATCGCGGCTCGTAGCGCGTCATCTTTAACATGAGTCGCGTTCTGCATTCCGTCGAGCCCCAGCCATTGCTGAACGAAATTGCTTGAGAAGCGACGGGAACGCGGGTCGGCCAGCATGCGTTCGATTTGTGCGTTTAAGACGGCGGGCTCTTGTAATTTGCCTTGGTCTGCGAGTTTCAAGAGTTCCTCGTCAGGAATGCTAGACCAAAGAAAAATTGCCAGCCGACTGGCAAATTCAAAATCACTGATTTCGTTCGTGGCGTTCGCTGTTTCGGGATTGACCCGTTGCGTGAGATACAGAAACTCAGGGCTGGCCAGCGCCGTCGCTAAGACTTCCAGCATGGCCGTTTCGAGGCTTGGGAAGGATGGTCGATATTCCGCGAATAGATTCATGAACTGGTCGACTTCCGTCGTGGTGACCGAGCGTCGCCAGACACGTCGCAAGAAGCGACTTAAGATCTCACGTCCATAGACTGTTTCGTCATTTTGGTTTTCACTTTCAAAGAAGATCGCCGTATGCGTCTTTGGTGGCCATTGTTGGTAGAAGGGCGCACTTATTTCGACGTAGTCGATCAAGACATGCAGAGGGTTCTCGCGGTTGTGCGCATTCGATTCATTGCGAATGTGCAAGAATTCATCGCGACGTGGAAACGTGGTGGCCAGCTTTCGGAACGGATTCCGCTGGATGTCGCCCAAGGGAATATCGAAGTGAATGAACTCGGGGGCGTCAGCCGATGCGGTGACCGGCACATCGCGTTCGCTGATGACCTGCGAGAAGCTTGCGTTGTTGCTGGTGTGTGCGCTGAAGATCAAGCGAAGGGCGGCGTGTTCATCGGTTGCCATGCTAGAGCGGCCCGCACGAATGCTGACTCGCATCGTTCCTTCGTCAGGCAGAAAACGATCCAGATTCATCTTCAATTCTTTGGATCGCGGCAGCACCATCACGACTGGCGACAGGGCTGGATCCTGGCCGATGACTGCATCGGGGCGTGGCGTCGCTTTGCCATTCGAAAAGTGAAATCCGGTGCCCGACTGACGATCAAAAAAGTGTTGCCGATTGACTTGTTTTTGGTAATCGTCGTCGCTGGCAAGAAAGGTCTTGTCGTTCTTTCCGCCTGTGGCTTTCTGCATCTCTTCCTGCATCGAAATGATGTAGGTCACCGGATCGGGACGTTCACCGCTGACGGTCGCGCGTTTGAGAGCTTGCAATGCAATGTCGCGGTAGGTCTCGAATTGCATCGCCGACATCTGCAACAATTCGGAGCTGTTTTTAAAGCCATCTTCAGATGCCGTTTCAGGCGGCAGTTGCTTCGCAAGATCAAATGGCAAGCCAAGCAGATCTTGCAGTGCGTAGTTGTATTCGTATTTCGTCAGCCGGCGAAAGGAGGAATGTTCCTTACTGTTCCGGCGGACGAGCGACGCCTTGTTCAATTCGCGACTCAGCCAATCGACAAGTTTGCCGCGATCGGTCTCGGTGAGGGGATTGCCCGTGTCGTCTTCGGGTGGCATCTCGGAGTTACTCAGGACGTTGTAGATTTCACGCCATTGATCGACGTTTTCGCCCGTCAGTAAATTCGGATCCAGTTCGTCTACGCGGAGTCGGCCTTCGGTTACTTCCGGACCGTGGCAGGCGAGGCAGCTTTTTGTCAAAATTGAACCAAGCGATTTTTCAAAAGGCTGAAGGTCTGCTTGGGGAGTCGCGTGATCCGAGATGGCCGGTTGAGAGCCTTGCAGGAATCTCGATTTCAAGCGTCCCTGTTCCCTGGCCTCTGCCAGGGGGATCGGATTTGTGTCGGTATCCGCAGCGGAGGCATCAGGGTTCCACAGAACCAGCAAAACGACGAGATAGCGATACTTCATGGCGGGCATAGGCGTGCAGCCAAATCCAACATGCGACGTACCGTCATGCCTGGACCGGCAAGTAGAAGATGGGTGAAGTACAAGGACTTCGGTGGGGTAGTGGCGAGAGAGCTTCGAAATCGCCCGTTGGGCTAAATCAAAACGTCCCTTCAGTATACCAACGACGCTGGATCAGAACGATAGTTCTTTGCCACTGGCATGTTTTCAATTGGTAGGTCAAATCCCCGAACCGCGGAGGCCTGCGATTCGGGGAAACACCGACGATTCAAAGGTTTTGCTTTTCCAGATCGACAAGTCTTGGCGATTCAAGCTGGCACCTCAATCTAGGCATGCCTTGATCCATGCTTTGCCTCACGCATCAATTGGCGTTTGGATCTCTCGCTGATGCTTGGGTATGATCGTGGCTGTCATTTGCCGCAACAGAGGAGTTGGAATGATGAAACGAATAATAGTTCAGATGTGTTTGGGGAGCTTGGTGGCGTTGGTGGGGGCAACCAATGGGCGAGTCGCATTGGTGGCGGCGGCCGAGCAACCCAATGTCGTGTTGATCATGGCGGATGACATGGGGTTTGAAGCTCTCTCGGTTAACGGAAGCGAGTCTTGCAAGTCGCCCAATCTTGACAAGTTGGCCGCACAGGGGGTGCGTTTCACTAACTGCTTCTCGAATCCGATTTGTACGCCATCGCGTACAAAGATCATGACCGGCCAATACAACGTTCGAAACTATGTCAAGTTTGGTCGGTTGGAACGAGACCAGACGACATTTGCGCACCAATTGAAGGCGGCCGGGTATGCGACGTGCATTGCTGGTAAGTGGCAGCTTGGTCAGCAGAAAGATTCGCCGCAGCATTTCGGCTTCGAGCAGTCTTGCCTGTGGCAGCACACTCGTAGCGGAAGATCGCAAGCCGATGGCAAGAAGATCGACAGACGATTTGTGAATCCCTTGCTCGAATTCAATGGGGTCGGAAAAGATTACACCGGCGGAGAATATGGACCACAGATTTGCACTGATTTTATTTGCGACTTCATCGACAAAAATCGGGAAAAGCCGTTCCTCGTCTATTACCCGATGATCCTGACTCACTGTCCCTTCGATCCAACTCCCGATTCGACCGACTGGGATCCCAAGAGGCTTGGTTCGACGACCTATAAAGGGGATCGAAAGGATCCGCAGCGCCACTTTCGCGACATGGTCGCGTATGCCGACAAGGCCGTCGGTCAGATTGTGTCGCAGTTAGAAAAGTCAGGTATTCGTGAAAACACGTTACTGATCTTTACTGGTGATAATGGTACTGACAAACCGATTGTGACCCCCTGGAATGGCCGTCAGGTTGCCGGCGGTAAGGGCAGCATGACCGATGCGGGGACTCGGGTGCCGTTGATTGCCAGTTGGCCAGCAGGGATCAAGCAACCTGGCCGGGTTGTCGATGACCTGGTTGAGTTTTGCGACATGCTGCCAACCGTTTGTGAAGTCACCGGCGCTGAATTGCCGCCGAATGATCCAGGTGACGGAGCGAGCTTTTTGCCTGTGCTCACTGACAAAGCGAGTGAACGCGAAAAGGAATGGATCTACATCTGGTATCGAGGTCAGGTGATGGTTCGCAACAAACAATATTCTCTCGTTGCCAAAGCCGATGGCAGTAACGCCAAGTTAACTCGCTATCGAGGACCGTTTGATGGAGAGCAGCGAAAAAATTCGGAGCTGACCGATGCGGAACGTCAGATAAAGAAACAGTTCGAGGCGACAGCAACGCGGCTCGCGGAAACTCGTTTGTCTAGCACCAAACAGTGACCTGCATTCCCGTGTGTCTCTCGCTGAAACCGCGGTTCGGCACAGAGCGTGATCTGGAACAATTTGAGCAGATACAAGCAGCAGATCTGTTGTGGTTGCCCCGCGGGTTGGCCGATCGGAGGAATGACAAGAATCGTTCAAGCCACTTCGGTCGACGGCCACACATTTTGGAATCTGATCAGCTGTACGATCTGATCAGCTGTACGATCTGATTGCCGATCCCCGTGAAATGAACAACTTGGCACAGTCGCCGAACTCCGAACCAGATCGAACGGCTGCCAGAAAACTTAAGCAATCGAAAACATTTTTAGCGAGAGAGCTCGAGCGGCAACGAAGGCCGTTTGGCGAGTTTGTTCCCAGTCCTGACTTGTGTCCCCGTCGGTCAAGTCGATCCATGCGTGAGGCAATCAGCTGGATTGAAGGTGATCACACGGGCTTTGAGGTCATCGACGCTCACGTGGCTGAATCACTGGCTGGCAATATCAGTCGCCAAGAGATGGTAAGGCAGCGGGCATTACGCAAGCAGCGGGGAAAACGGAAGCAGTCGGCTTAGTCTTTGAAGTGCCTGCTGTCACCGTTTATATTTTTGGCACCATTTAGCTTCGGACGCGACCGGTGGAATCTAGCCGGACCTAGTCGAAACAGCCCGAAAGGCATCCCTATGATGAATCGAATCAGTTCTTGCGCACTCCGCGTGATGTTTTCTGCGGCGTTTGTGATAGGGGGTTTTGCATCTGGAGTTCCTGTTGCGGGGGCACCGGCGAATTCGCAAGCCGATCGAACACGGCCAAATATCATCGTCATCATGGTTGACGATATGGGGTATTCGGACATTGGCTGCTACGGGGGTGAAGTTCAGACGCCGAATATCGACATGTTGGCGAATGAGGGCCTTCGTTTCACCCAGTTTTATAACACTGCAAAGTGCCATACGACGCGTGCGGAGCTTCTGACGGGTAACTATGCCTATCAAATCGGTGACCATGACATGGCCTACGGCGCCACGATCGGCGAGGTCTTGAAGACGGCTGGCTACCGAACCTTGATCGCCGGGAAATGGCACCAAGATCCACTACCAACAACGCGTGGTTTCGATCGCTATTTTGGGCTCGCCGATGGCTGCAGCAACTTCTTCAACCCCGGTTTGAAGCCGCGAGCCGGCGAGGGAGCTCCAGGCCGTAAGGGCCAAACGCGGGTTCGTCGCTGGGCCATCGAAGACAAAGTAATCATGGGGTACACCAACCCAGATCCAAAATTTTACACCACTGATGCTTTTACCACCTACGCGATCGAACGACTCGAAGAATATCAAGACGAGGATCAGCCGTACCTGCTTTATCTGCCATACACGGCGCCGCACTATCCGCTTCACGCCTGGCCCGCGGATATCGCGAAATATCGTGGCAAGCATAAAGTTGGCTGGGACGTGATTCGCAAGCAACGCTTTGAACGCATGCAGGAAATGGGCATCATCGGCCCCCAGCACAAGCTCACTCCACGTGCATCGAAAGCCTGGGATGAGTTATCCACGAAACAGCAGGATGAAGAAGATCTCAAGATGGCGGTCTACTGTGCCATGATTGACCGCGTTGACCAAAACCTGGGGCGACTGTTCAACAAGGTGAAAGAACTTGGTGACTGGGATAACACGCTGATCCTGTTTCTTTCTGATAACGGGGCTTGCCCGGAGCAACCCAACACGACGCCGAACATTCCACCAGGGCCGGTCGAAAGCTATCGAACCGTTTCGGTCGGGTGGGCGAACGCCAGCAATACCCCTTTCCGAAAATTCAAGTCGACCGATTACGAAGGGGGAACGCATACGCCATTCATCGCTCACTGGCCGGGCGTGATCAAACCAGGGGCAATGACTGGCCAAGTGGGGCACATCATCGATATCTCGGCCACCTTCGTCGATATCACGGGGGCCGAATATCCCCCACAGATTCATGGCAAAAAAACAAAACCCCCGGTCGGTATTTCGCTGTTGCCGATCTTTCAAGGAAAGCAACGCAAGCCCCACCAGGAAATCTATTGGCGTTTCAAAAAAGCGAATGCGGTTCGTCAGGGTGATCTCAAGGTGATTCGTGCTGGTAAGTCGTGGGAGCTGTATGACTTGAAAGTTGATCCCACGGAAATGAATAACCTTGCCAGTGATCGCCCAAAAAAGACCAGCGAATTGGCAGAGATGTGGGAGATTTGGAATGCCGATTCGGTCGGCGAGTAACCAAGGTCAATCATCAACTTGAACGGTTATTCAGGAGTCAGTCGCAAACCATTGCATCTGCGGCTGTGCTCCCCTTGAGTGAGTGCCCCATCCCGCTCTGTTGGGGTGCATCCACGCAGCTCGGATGCAGCGAAGGGAACCGCCCAAGGGGGCTCAAGCCCTTGCTCGGTTTGTCTTCCTGTGCTCGATGATCGTTTGCGGGCTTTCATGGTTCGTGGTGTTCTTTTGCATGACACGCTAGAATCTGCAGCTGCTCGGTGCGACGCTGGTTCGGGCCTTCACATTTTTTCTCGGCTCTGACTGCGAATGTCTATGGTTCGCGAGCAGCCGAGGCCTACTGATTGGGAAATAGAAGATGAATTTATTCGGACTGATGGTTGCACTTTTATTTGGTGCCATCGCTGGTTTTCTGGCAGGTAAAATCGTGAAAGGTCACGGATTTGGGCTGCTTGGAAATATGGTCATTGGGATTCTTGGGGCGTTTGTCTTTGGCGGTTTGTTTGGCACCTTCAACGTACTCAATTCCGAAATGCTCAATGAGATTGCTGGTGGGACGATCGGTGCGGTTATCTTGTTGTTCTTGATCGGCCTAATCAAAAAAGCTAGCTGAACGGATTAAGCAACGACCTGTTTGTTAATTCGATCGGGACTTGCGAGTTGCTTACGCAAGCGGCCGCTTACGCGGCCGGTCGTACGATTCATACCGGTTTGTTTGCTAATACGTTCCTGCTGGGCAACTCTTGTTAATTGATTCGGAGTCGCTGCTGGTTTATTCAGGCGGTTGCAGTGAGCGAGGGGCAGATCGTTCTTCGCGTTAAAGGCGTTGGATTTGATTTCACCCGACACTCGGATGGGGCTCCGTTGTTTGCCACGCCGCAGCGATTTCATCGCTGCGAATAACGAGGTGAATCGCCTTCAGTCGTGGTGTCGGTCATGTTTTGAGTGCTAAGATTGTGCTTATGCTAAGCCGTTTTGCAAATCGCTCGAACGATTTGTTACTGCCAATGTTTGCGGGTAGACGCTTAGCGTACCGTTGAATCCGTCAAGTATGCGGGATCACGCGAGTCCCGGGTGAGTGGCTTTGAGCCAATCTAAGTTGTTCGTTCGTCAATGCTTTTTACAATTTTCCATGCGTTACCAAAATCCTTACCAGGCAATCACTGTCACCGAACCGGTTCCTCGGCATGACGCGGCAAATGCGAACGCTTTGCTGTGGTGGCCCGTTTTTAGTTATCCTGGTTTGATGCTTGCGACCATCTTTGGCGCCTGGGGATTGACGTACTTATCGCTGGGGCGTGCGCCCGGGCATGGTGAGTATCCGAGCAATGGGATGCTTCACATGATGGTCGATGGGATGGCAATCCTGGCAGCCATCGGGTTTTTATTAGGGCCGATATTCATCGCGGTTGGCCTGCTGTGGAGTGCCTCGCGTCCTTTCGGGCGGAGCTGGTCCCGCGATCGGAGGATCGTTGCCCGCATGGCTTGCCTCGGTATCTACCTGCTCATGCTTGGGAATTTGATTTACTGGGTCAAGAATGAGTCACTCGGAGTGATGGATTGGTTTTGGGATTAAGGCATCTGTCTGCACTCAATGAGAGCAGCAATCAATGCAGGTGCGGGCCAGTTAGCGTCGCTTGTGCGAGCTGTGGAGTTGGTAGATGTGATCAGCTTCATGCAGAGAATTGATCAGAAGTGATTTGAGACGGCGGGCTACAATTTCGTTGATCCGCCGGCGAAATTTTGCAGACAGCACCAGCTTTGGCGGGAGAGTTGATTCCGCACACAATGCTTGCTCGATCACTGCCGGTCTTTCAGGCAGTGATACCAGCGGGCGGCTAGTGAAGAGGAACAGTTTGAAATGACCAAACGTGCAGCTTTGCCGAGTCTCTTGTTCGTAATCGCTGGCCTGCTGTTGATCGGTTTCATGCTTGCCGGTGGGTTTGCTGCGGTTCGCCACTTGCACGAAATTCCCGTTGCCTTGGAATGCGATGGCACGCGCGGTTTTGTGGTCGGCGATCACAGCGTCACGATCGAAACAAAATCGCTTAGCTTGCAGCATGGGGATGATGGGGCAGCAGAGGTGATTGTTGCTGGAGCAGCGTTTGAAACGGTGCTTCCATCATGGTTCAATCAAGACCTCTTTATGGATGTTCATCCCGCGCATTACTCGTGGCAAGACGTCGATAGCAGTCCGGGACGCGACTTGCTGATCTGGATGCCCGCTAGTCCTGCTGGCACTTTACTTTTGGTCGCTTCGCACTACCTGTCCAGCGGGGACGGCCTGCTTCACGTCCTCAATACGCCTTTGCAAAGGCAGTATTCGCGTTGATCGATTCGCTATGATCAGTCGCGAGAGTTGGCGAACGCTTGTCTGTGAAGTACGAAGCGGCACGCAGCAAGAATCGATGCGCAGGAAATTCTACGGTCGGAGATGCGGGGCCTGGCGGGAGACGTGTTGTGCCGAAGGCCTGTCTTTGGAAGCTGTCCGCGGATCCTTGATTCCATCGCGAGATATCGATCCATGCCAGCGAAACACACACGGAGATGTGATTTCAGAATCGTTCGGATGGGCTGATTGCCGAGAGAGTCGGATCGAGCGAGAATAGCAGGCCAGGGAAGTGGGCCTTTTGGAACACGAATTCAGCATATGCCCACAGGCACTTTCGAGAAGAGTAAATCTGACATGAGCAAATTCACGAGCCTTTTGTTCTGCGTGATGGTGTTGATCGCATGGGGCAACGACGCATCAGCGAAAGACAATCGACCTGACGTTGTCTTCATCATCGTGGATGACCTAAATGATTGGTTGGGCTGCTTGGGTGGGCATCCTGATGCCAAATCGCCGAACATCGATTCGCTTGCCGCTAGCGGCATGCTTTTTTCGCAGGCCTATTGCAATTCGCCGCAGTGCCGGCCTTCCCGCACCAGCCTCAACTACGGGATCTATCCCTTCAAGACAGGCACCTATTTCAACGCCAAGGGGCCCAATGAAGCCAGCATCAAAACGCCCAGTATGCAGAAGCGATTCATGGAGAGTGGTTATCGGGTCGTGAGTGGGGGAAAGGTATTTCATGGGACTCCCGGTAAATTCGGAGATGCATTGCTGCCGCGACCAAGAGATCCCAGGCCGCCAAAAGGCGAAGACAAATTCAACGCCATGCGTGCGCCCAATGACGGCTACGCCCTCGATGTCGCCGACGAGGCGATGGGGGACTATAAGGTTGCCCAGTGGGCTGGTCAGCAGTGGCAGGCTGTCACCGACAAGCCGCTGTTCATGTCGGTTGGTTTCTTTCGGCCCCATCGCCCGCTGCAGGTTCCCAAACCATGGTTCGAAAAATTTCCGCTCGATTCAATTCGCCGTCCGGCTGAACCGGACGGCGTAGATGATTGGGCCGATATGCCGGAGTTTGCTAGACGCCTCGCTCGCACTCATGCGCACAAACCGCTGCACAAAGGATTGAGCGATCACGAATTCATTGTCGCCAATGACGAGTGGGATGCCACCATCCGCGCGTATCAAGCATCGATCGCGTTTGTTGATCAACAGATTGGCCGATTCGTCAGCCAGTTGAACGAGAATCCTCGTGGACGCGAAACGTACGTGATGCTGGTCAGTGATCATGGTTGGCATCTGGGTGAAAAGAAACATTGGTGCAAGGGCGCGATATGGGAACAAACCACACACATCCCTTTCATCGTGCGTGGTCCAGGGGTCAAACCCGGCAGCATCTGCACGCAACCAGCCAGCCTGATTGACGTTTACCCTTCGCTGCTGGATTTCGCGGGACTTGAAATTCCCGGTTGGTTGGACGGGGCATCGGTCAAGCCGCAGCTTGCCGATCCAGCAATATCTCGAACCGCTGCGATCTCTTCCTATGGAGCTGGGAATACCTCCATTCGAAGCGAACGTTGGCGATACATTCGTTACGAAGATGGCAGCGAAGAACTATATGATCACCAAGTCGATCCAAATGAATGGGTCAATTTGGCGAATGAGCCTGAGCATGAAGCGACCAAACGAAAACTGGCCAAACTCATTCCCAAAAACCAGCAGGCAGGGATCAAGGTCCAAAGCTGGATTGATAAATTTCAGAAGTGATTGACGAGTCATCGCCTGTTTTTGAAAGCGAGCAGGCGAGTCTGCCAGGCTCACCTGCCAGTTGTACGCCTGAGCAGAGATGGAACGCATCTCCACAGACTGTACGTATCAGCAGGGGCAGAACGCATCAGCAGGGGCAGAACGCATCAGCAGCGTGCAATGCCGAAGTGATTTCAATGGCGCTTTTTGCTTTTCCAGGTGCCACCGTATTGGTAATGAGGGTTTCCCGGTTTGACCTGTTCCAGGCAAGTGGGGCAAACGAAAATCCAATCACCTTCAGCTTCGATCCGGACGCGGTAGAGCACGTCATTGGTTTCTTCACAGCAGCGACATGGCTTGGTGCGAACTCGCTTGATCTTTGCCATCGCTGCTAGCCTCGTTGCGATTTGGCTCGGAACCGACGAGTTTGGCCGCCAGCGTTCGTTTGTGAAAATTTGGCGTCATGTTTGGTGACTCGTCCCTGAGTTCGCTTTCGCCACATCTTGAACGAGCTGGCTTTCATTTCGCGACGCATCAGTTTGATCACGTCCCCGGGTGAAAGTCCAAACTGTTGACGGATCGCGTCGAAGCTGGTCCGGTCTTCCCACGCCATCATGATGATGCGATCGATATTTGCCCGAGATAGTGCTTCGTCAGGTTTGCTTTCTGTTTTCTCTGAGTCGCTCATTTCAATTTCCCTCGCCAACGGAGGCTGTCTCGATTCCACTCTGCCAAAGCGACCGTATCTCCCCCAAGAATTTGCTCCGCCATGATGATGCAGCGTTGGAGTTGCTGATTGTTCAGTTGTTTGTAAGCGGTCAGCCGCCGGTCAAGATGGTTGTACCAGCAATCACTGAACAGGCGGTCCAGGATGATCCGCATAAAACAATGGTCTTCCCGAACGACCCATTTGCATTTGCGAGCCTCGCCCGGCAGTTCAGTCCGGGTCAATTCGATATACCGATCCTGCAATTCATAGCGGTGTAGCGAGTCGAGTGAGCGTTGAATGTCCATGTTAGTAGGATGGCTAGGTGTCAACCGGCAGTCCTCACGCTGCCGATTTGAGCGTTTGAAACTGCCCTACTCGCTCGCTTGAAAGCACGCCAAGCAAGACGCCGAGCAAGAATTGAACGAACCCGATCGGCCCGTTGGCAATCGCCGCATCGGGAAACACACGATTGGTGAAGCAGGCAATTGGTGAAGCGGCCAATTGGTGAAGCAGCCAATTGTGGCTATTCGTTGGCCGGGCTCGTTTCACCCGCGACCCGCCGCAAGCAATCGAGGCCGGTTGGCGACTGTTTTTGCCACGGCAGCACGACCATTCGTTGCGAGCTGAGCTCGTTGGCTTCTCGAATGTAAGGTCGTTCGTTTTGCTGCCGCTGTTTGAGGATCGGATCGGTGACTGTCAAAGGCAGAAAACTCTGATTGACGACCCATCCGAACGGGGTGATCTCGGCCCGCTCCAGATCTTTCTGTAACTGAGTAGCCTCGTGGACTGGTGTCGCTTCAGGCAAGGTCACGATGAGCAGTCGGGCAAATTCTGGATCACGTAATCTTGGCAGCAGTTGTTCGACAGATTCTGGCATTTGACTCGATTGGCGACTCACTTCGCGATGGTAAGCGAGAGCCGAATCGAGCAGTAGGATCGTATGTCCGGTGGGTGCTGTGTCCAAGACGACGAACCGGTCTTTCCCATTCGCAACAGCACGCGCGAAAGCGCGGAACACTGCGATTTCTTCGGTGCAAGGGGAACGTAAATCTTCGAGCAAGAGGTCACGGCCCTGCTCGTCCAGATCGGCTCCAGCCGTCGCCATGACTTCTGCTGTGTAGTCCTCTGTTTCCTGTGCCGGGTCGATCCGGCTTACGGTCAGATTTGGCAGCTTGTCACTGGCTAGGGTTGTCGCGAGGTGCGCAGCTGGGTCAGTCGTCGAGAGTAGGACTTCGTGGCCACGATCAGCAAGTCCGACCGCGATCGCGGCGGCGACAGTTGTTTTGCCGACTCCGCCTTTGCCCATCGTCATCAGAACGCCGTGCCCAGAGGCAGCAACCTGGTCAATCAAGGAGTCCAGTCCAACCGTGATCTGTGCGAGTGAGTCATCGCCGTCGCTGGTTGCATCGCAAGAACTGGTTTCCTTGGGCTTGCTACCTTCGCCCGCAACGTTCGAGTGGCCAATCTGTTTGAGTGCCTCGATTCCCATCAATCCCGCTGGCAACAGCGGTACGTTGGTGCGCGGGAGTGCTGCGATTTGGGGTGGCATCGATTTCAAAGCCTGTTGGCATCGCGATTCCATTGCAGCGGCAAATTCATCGTCGTCCGAACGTGCTGAAAAGACACCGTTGACGATGAGTCGTTGGTTTTGGACTCCAAGCTGTTGAAGTTCCTCGCTGGTGCGCCCCGCTTCACGCAGTGCAGAGACCTCCGGTCGTGTGACCAACACCAGTGTCGTTTTGGCGGAATCCGATAGTGCTTCCACGCTTTGGCGATAGAGTCTTTGTTGGTCCTGCAACCCAGCGAGTGGGCCAAGGCAAGAAGTCCCCGTGGTATTGGTTTCCATGAAACCAGTCCACGCTGATGGTAGCGTGAGTAAACGCAGCGTGTGCCCGGTGGGGGCCGTGTCGAAAATCACATGATCGTATTGTGACGTCGCTGAATCATCTCCCAATAATCGTGAGAATTCATCGAAGGCCGCGATCTCCAATGTGCAGGAACCGGAGAGTTGTTCTTCCATGCTGGCAACTGCTGCATCTGGCAGAACGCCTCGATACGGTGCCACCATTCGTTCTCGGTACTGTTTGGCTGATTCCGCAGGATCGATATTCATGGCGTGAAGATTTGGCACGCCACCGATCTCTGTCGGGGTGTTCTCGATTTTTGTCGCCAGGACATCGTGGAGGTTCGACGCTGGGTCCGTAGAAACCAGTAGCACTCGCGATCCCGATTCGGCCAACTGAACGGCCGTAGCGCATGCCATCGATGTTTTGCCGACACCACCCTTGCCGGTGAAGAACAAATTGCGGGTCGCGTTCAGGGTCAGGATCATCTTTGTTTTCCTTAGCAGCAACCGGTGTCGCCACAACAACCGCCATCCGGGGAAATCGGCAGGCCCGTTGGCTTCAACGTCGAACCTGTCCAAAGAGCGAGATTTTCGCGAGTCGGGTATTCACTTCGACTGACCACACGGTCATCAATTAAAACCAGCGGCAAGCAGTCGACACCTTCACTTTCAAGCAACTGCTGGACTTGACCATTCGAAGTGAATTCTTGCGGCTGCTGAGCGAGATTAAAACGGTCCACTTCGTGGCCCTGCGATTTCAACCACTCCAGATCGCTCGCGAATTTTGGCAACACCGGGTCGACTTGAGGACCGCAAACACCGGTCGAACAGCACATTGGTTTATCGTAGATTTGAACCTTGCTCATTTTTCGTTCCTCAATTCTCGTGGGGTGCTGGTTGTTGGGAAGTGATGGTTTGCAATGTGAGTTTTTATAACGCAGCAACTAAATCTTTCAGCGTGTGAAGCTTTTCTGTGTTGATGCAGTAGCAGACTTTCGGACCGTCAATCTCGCCATTGATCATGCCTGATTCTTTCAGGATTTTTAAGTGTTGCGATACGGTCGATTGCGCCAACGGGAGTTCGGCGACAATTTCCCCGCAGACACAAGTTTCTCGATTGATCAGCAAACGCAAAATTCGCACTCTTGCGGGGTGGGCAACCGCCCAGGCAAGTTGAGCCAGTTCCTCGGCGCAATCATCGTCGGGCAGGCTGACCGGTCGCGGGTCACAATCGCGCTGTTTCGCTTTTTTTTTCGCCACCGGTATCTTACCTTAATCGTGGATCGACGATTAACGATAGGACTGGCGGTGCATCAAGTCAACTGCGTTTTTCAGCGACGGTTGATGAAAAGAGGCGAACGGCGCTAAAAAAAGAAGGCTCAGTTCTTCGATTGATCCGAATCGCTCGGCTCAGCGACCGTCGATTCACCCACCGTAGGATTGTGATCAGCCGATTCTGCATCGGTGCCGGCGGTTTCGGTGCTGGCGGTTTCGGTGCTGGCGGTTTCGGTGCTGGCGGTTTCGGTGCCGGCGGTTTCGGTGCTGGCGGTTTCGGTGCTGGCGGTTTCGGTGCTGGCGGTTTCGGTTCCGGCGGTTTCGGTGCCGGCGGTTTCGGTGCTGGTTGCTGATTGCTGCGTTAGCTTGGCTTTTTCGCCTTTTCTCGCCGCTCGCTTGGCAACATGTGCGGCAGCGATTTCTTCCATCGACAGGACTTCCTCAGGCCGCTCTGTGCCGAATTGCTTTTCGTATTGAGCCTCGATGAATTTGTGCAGGGGCAATTTCCACGGTTGGTCCGTGCGATCGGCATAGCTGCCAAACCTCTTTGGGCTTAAACCA
>JAQWPZ010000069.1 GCA_029245125.1 Rubripirellula sp. | reverse complement strand
TATGATTCACTGCCGCTTCGACTCACTGCGGCGTCGTTTCACAGCGGCGTCGCTGCACAGCGGCGTCGATGCAGAGCGGCTTCGATGCAGAGCGTTGCCAAAAGTCACTGCGTGATCCTATCCTTCGATAGTGATCGCGGTAATAACCGCCCCGCTGGCCGGCAAGATCATTCGGCACAGCACGATTGACGAAAGCTTCGAACGAGGATTTTCGCCTATGGCTTGCGAAGTGGCGCGATCAGCCTGGTCGCCGGGATCGCTCTTATCTTGATGTTCGCTGGCCGCGTCGCAGTGGCAGCACGACTTTCGTCTGCTGGCGAAGTGGATTTCGCATCCGCCCGCCACTGCCGCCGTGTTTCCGCTCGCTGCTTGGCTGCCTCAATTCGGGATTCATATTCGACTTTTGCTGTGTCGAACTGAGCCTGAAGCTCGTTTGCCCGTTGAACGAGTTCGTCATTCCCCTCGGCAATCTCCTCGGCCGCCGCGATCAAATCCTGATCCATCGACCGTTCGACCAACTCTTCCAACAACTTCGATCCGGCCTGCTGACCTTCGACGGCAACAGCATCACGAAGCAGATCGCCAAATCGCAGGTGCGATAGCCGCTGATCCGCGTACATGGTTCGTTCTAGCTGAAGTGCTCGGTCATCGACCCCTGCCAGCCGCATCACATCGATCGCCAACAATTCAAATTGCTCGGCCTCGCTGAGCATCTTGTCAGTGATGCCCGCCAAAGTATCCCTTGCCGCATCGACGTTTTCTCGCTGGCACTGCCGCAGTGCAATGGTCAGCAATGTCTCCACGATGATCTCGGACTTCGAAGCTGCGGCACATTGATTTGTTGCCTCGGCGGCATCACGAAGCCACGCCTCGTAGTCAGCATACAATTCTGGTTCGGCAGGAAACATTTCAATCAGATCGCTGCGCGAAACTCGCAACACGTTACGAGAGTTTGTCGGCTGATAAGCGTACGGATTAGCGGGGTTTGTACGCGGCTCACCATGTTTCCCGAGCAACCACACCAAACACTTGGTTGCCCGCTCCGTATCGCCCACACGCGAAAAGACGGACACCGCCTGAATCGCTTTCTGCATTTCCCCCGTCACATCGCTGGTCGGGTCCCCGTCGACAAGCTGTCGTGAGCGCTCCGCAGCAACTGTTGGATCGAGCAGTTCCGATCGCAACTTCAACATCACAGCAGCCTCAACATTTGTCTGGTTGGTGAGACGAAACATCGATTCTGCGAGCTCCATCATTTCGTCGCCTTCAAAGGTACGCTGGGCTTGCGTGATCAGCATCTGCAAGGACACCGCTCCTGTGGTCGTCAGCAAAGCACAGTGCCGATACAACGCCTTTGCTCGCTCGTCCTGCCCCACCTGGGCACAGAGTTCCGCAAGCTGGCTGGCACGCTGGGCGTTCGTCAAATCCAAACGCTCCAACAAATCATCCACCAACGATTCGTTCTCTTGATTGACACGTCCATAATCTTCCTTAAGCATTGCAAATAGATGAACGAGCACTTCATCGCTTACATGCCCCTGGTGCACCTTTTCGACAAGCGAGGCAAACGCAGCTTCATCCCCCCGCTCATTGCGGTCTGCTTGTAACAGTCCAAGCGAGACATCCTTCACATTGGTAATCGGCGGACCGGGCCGACCCCGCATGATCCGTCGCATTTCCGATACAGCAAAAGGATAATCAGCGAGCACTTTCCAAGCACTCGTGGACGGCGTTCGTGGGCGAGGGGCCGGCGGCGTAAACAGCGTTAAACCACCCCGTGCAGATGCTCGCGTTTTGCTTTCCGCCGCGGCGAGATCCTCCGCCGAAGGTTTGACCGTCTTGCTTCGCGTTTTCCCCTTGGGCTTCTTTGCTGGATCCTTTCCAGTTGGTGTGGCATTGACTGTCGGCCAAGCAAGGCCATTCAAACGTTTGCTGCTTCCCCGGTATCCATAGGGACTCGCGACTGCGGGAGGGAAACTCCTCCAAATCTTCCGCAGTGTCTCTTGGGCTGCCGAAAGATCATCAGCATCCAGCGCGGCTTTGAGACCGCTCATCGACGTCGCGTATTTCTTGTTCGTCTTCTTTGCCGGATCCTTCGGCTTTGGCTTCACTTTCGTGATTTTCTGTTCGCCTGAAGGAGCCTTTACATTTGGACCCTTTGTGTCCGGTTCTGCTTTTTCTTGAGCAGGTTTCTCTTGAGCACGTTGTTTATTCTCGGTTTCGAAATTCTCAAGGTCCTGATCATCGGAAAGCTTCCAATACGGCAACGCTTTGGGAAGATGATTGACCGACAGCAGAAGCGATCCAAGTCGTTTCTTCAATGCCAATGCTTGTGCCTCGTCGTCCTCACCATTTGCCTTCTGCACGCGGCCCTCAATGACGTCAATCACGGCAAATGGACGCTTCTGGCCTTGCTCCCATCTCTCGTAGGCTGACAAATATTTCGTTTCATTGGGATGCTGCTTGATGGCAGCTTGGTATTCCTGCCGCAATCGTTTCTCATCCCCAGCCTGGCGCAACAACACCAATCGCTTGTCAATTTGCCCCACGGTCAGATTGCCCGCATCACTATCCTTGCTGATGCGTGCCAAAAATTGTTCGATCGCATCTGGCAACAACTCGCTGTAAGCCCAATCCCGCGCGTAACGGACATAGGGGTCAGTAATATTTTCTTCAGGGTTGTACGATTTCAGCACAATTTCTAGGGCCAGATCCGTTTGCCCCGACTGATGTAGAACAACCGCTTTGATGAATTCAGCAACCCGCGCAACCACTGCCTCACGTTTGCGAACGTCATCCACCATCAACAAATCCAACACCTTCATCGCCAACTCGGCGTTCTTGGGTTCTCGGATCGCCGTGCCATTGCGAGGCAGCGTGTAGACGCAGTAACGCAGGTAATTGTTTTGCAGCGCCGGACTGATCCCACTCTTGATCGAATCAAGCAGCACTTCAGCTAACTCATCATCAATCGGCTGGTCACTACGAAAAGGGATCTGAGCCAATTCACGGGGACGCGACTGGGGAACGATCCGATCAAGAGTGTCGGCCATCGCGCCGGCCCGAATCGACACCGGGAACGCATCCATCGCTAGTTCAAACGGGAAGTAGTAGTTGATTTGCAGATTACTGTCCTCGATCAACTTCAACAACTCCTGGTCGTTGGGAACGTCATCACCCATGTATTGAGGCAGTTGTGAAACGATCCACAAATAATCGGCAAGTCGCGGTTTCTGGTCCTTGTACAAATTTGCTGCGTAGCGAACCAAGTCGGCAAAAGATTCCTCCGGAAGAATCTCGCGGTAGGTATCAAACAGTTGCTTGATTTGCATAACGCCGTAACGACTTCCCGATGCCAACCGCGACCGCGCGAATTGCAAAGCCAAACCGTCATCCCCAAGCGAAGTTGCCAACCGCATCCACACAGCGACGTCCGAAGCACTCCCCGCATTCTGCATAACGGCGACACCATTGACGATCACATAAGTACGGCGTGCTCCCGGCGCACGTCCCTGCCTTTGATCGACTCGACGCAGGATGCGTAGAGCGGCCTCACGATCTCCGGCCATCCAAACGGGCAAAAACTGTTGCCACATATCCCTTGGGGATAATTTCGCGGTCGGTGAATCGTCCTTCTGTTCACCCAAAAAGGACTTCAATTGTTGTCGCTGATCCTTGCTAAGCGTGGTGGACGCGACCATGCGTTGCACACTGTCGTAACGCCCTTGCGAGATCCGTTCCCGTGCAAATTCCGCACTTAAGCCTTGATCTTCGCTGAATCGATCGATCAACAATTGATCCATCTCTTCCAATTCGTTGATTTTTTCGAAAGCAAAGTAGATCTTCCGCAGTGCCTTAGAACGCTTGAGAATCCTGGGTGAATCAGCCAAAACCTTTGCGACTCGGCCCTCGGTCGCGACCTCGTCAAGCTCTTTCAAGCTTTGGCGCAGCCGTTCGATTTGGTCGCTCAGCAATTCATCAACCAGGTCCTCGGGCACCGACACCAACACCCCCTGCAGCAACCGATCTGAATAGGTATCGTACGCGTCTCGGTTGGAGGAGTAAGAACGATTGCCCACATTTGTGGTCGTGTCTTGTGTTGTCAGCGGTGTTTGCGACAACAGCAGATCCAAGCCACGGCGATAAAAACGATAGGCCACCTCGTCTTCGCCGGCTTGTTCATTCAGCTTGGCGACCCGTGCAATGAGCGCAACATCCGAAGGACTGGTCCGCAGCAGTTTGTCATATCGCACCAATGCTTCAGGGATCTTGCCGGCTTTCTCAAAAATGGTCGCGACTTCGCGTTGATAGGATCGAGGATCGGCAAGGTTACGTGCCATTCCAAACGTTCGCTCAGCACTCTGCGTATCGCCGTCGTCCAGAAACGCTTGCCCCAAATCGAGAAACACTTGCGGCGGCATCAATTCACCAAGGCCGATCAATCGCCGCCCAAATGCAAAGAAGGGCTGATTCCCACGATTGGTCGGCCCACGAGAGGAACTCGAATAGTAGACGCCACCACGAATTTTGGAGGACAATTCCATGCATTCGCGGAGTACGGACAAACGTCGTGTCCCCGATACAGCCAGTGAATTTTCCATCGCGCGGATCTGACCAGACTTGTCGTTGACCTCTGACGACAGATCAGACAGCAATTGGTAAAGATAGTTTTTATCTTCGCGGCCGGCCAAGCGTTCCAAGGTAATGCGTCGAGCCCATTGCATTGCCGGCCCCTTGGCCTCCATGTTCAAAAGGCCATCGATCGCAATCGTAAACAAGTCATCTTTCTCGGCATTTTCCGCGAGATACTGAAACATCCCTACAGCACGTTCGGTTTGATCCATTTCTTTGAGGATGCTGGCCAATAACAAATAGGATTCAATTCGGTCGGGATGAGTTGCGATCCCTTTCCGATAGGCTTTCGCAGCATCCGCTTTCAAACCGACTAGCGACAGGACGCCCGCTTCAAATTCACCACCAATTGAATCTTTACCATCGTCGGCATCTCGCAGCGTCATCAGCACGGCTCGAGCCTCTTGCGCCTTACCACGCTCCAGCATGCTCAATGCGAGTTGTCTCAAATATTCGGTCTCCCCTTCCGGATCAACCGCGATCAACCGTTCGATGACTTTTTCATAGTTCCAATAGTCGTTACAGATCTGATAGATGCGACCCTGTTCCTGCAACCGTTCGACTTCATTCTTCCCTGATTTCGCCATGTACTCTTCGGAGATCTCAGTCGCCGCAACTGAATCATTGACGCGGCTATAAATACGAATCAGCAAACCGGCCTCACGATCATCGGCTGTTCCGTCGGCGAGTTTCTCTTCCAAATCGATTGCAATATCGGCCAGAGAGCCAAGACGACTTGCGACGGTCATCAATCGATCTTCGACGTAGCGTCGCCTTGGCACGGAGGTCGTTTTCCGCCACAACGCCACCCATTGATCGAGTGCTCGATCCTCGTCACCGACTTCGCTGTATAACCACGCCAATCGCATCTCAAGATCTTCCGCGATGGTGCCCCGACTGGCTCGAATCGCTTCATTAACCTCAATCGCCTTATCTTGCCGCCCAACCCGTTCATAGGCGCCGGCCAATTCAGCACGGACCTCGTCACCAACATCGTCCATCGCTTGGATGCGATTGAGTGTCGCTTCCGCACCGGTGACTTCACCACGACGTTTTTGCAGGTCGGCCCAGTAGAGCAAGGCTTGACCGTGATTGGCCCGCAACTCAACCATTCGTTCGATGGTCTGCTCGGCCAGTTCATCCATGCCGAATTCACCCAACGTCTTTGCCGCAACCAGCAACATGGATCGACTTTCCGTCGCACCGATATAACTTGTCCAGAGCGATTCAGCTTGGTCGGCTTGCCCTTTTTCAAGCAAGATCTGGGTCAACCCGCGGCGCCACGTTAACTCGTCTGGCTCCGATTGGATCAGCCGCCGATAAGATTCGATCATGCGATCTTCATAGCCGGCTTCTCCTTCCATTTCGAGAAGTTCCCGGCGCATTTCGACGGTAAAGCCTTGTGAATTTTCCGTCGTGGATTTGAACAAATCGATCGCTTCGTCGAACTGGCCAAGCTCTCGCAACATGTTGATCCAAACGGTGATTGCTTCTGGCGGCAGTGCCTCTTCTGATTCGCCTCTCGCTTTCAACTTTTGGACAAGTTCTTCAAGCCCTGCCTTTTCTTCCTGCAAACGATAGGATTCCACCAACAGCGAAAGGGCATAGTTGCGATCCCGCTTCAGTTCTGCCGAATCAACGGCGTCCCACGCAGTCTTGATCGCCTGATCCCGTTGCTGTGCACGAATCGCCCATTCCGTGACCCGACTCGCATTGCGAAATCGCTCGGTTCCAGCTCCTTCAATGGTAAACAACTTGATCGCGTCGGCATATTTATTCTGGACGGCCAACACAATGGCGGCACGATTGCGAAATGCGGTATCGGGTGAATTCCCAGCGAGCTCGATGAGCGGCTTAGCATCATTGCTCTGCGGAGCGGTGCCGCGTGAACGGCTGGCCGGGTTTGCGATCAATCCCATCAACGCTAACCGCAGTCGAACCGACCGCTGATCGGCTTCCGGTAACGTTTTCTTCAACAGCGACTCGTAGATTTGCTTCGCCGCATCCACTTCGCCCAACGCATCTTTCAACTTCGCTTGCCAAAGCAACAAATCTGGTCGCTGATCCGCTACCTCTTTAATGTCCAATAATTTTGCCAACAGGCGCGACGCACGCCCAAGATCACCTCGACGGGATGAGAGATGAACTTCAAGCTCCGCGATCACCTGACCACGCCGCTCATTCAATTCACCCCGCGCTTCAAACAACCAATCCAAGAGCGGTTGAATACTGCCATCAGATAGAACGGCAAGGCGAAACACTTGATTTGCTTCTTCGCGATCGACGCCATTTTCAAGCCACAGATCAATGGACTCGTTCACCTGATCCGAAAGTTCTTCGGCGATCTTGGTCTGGGCATGAGCGGTATTGGTGGCAGCAACACAGAATGCAAAAACGAGAATCGCTGAAGTGCGAACCGCTGCGGTGCCCACCTTGGCGGACTTGCCAACATCAGCAGCACTGCCAAGCGATGAATCGGATCCAACGGAGCCTGATCGAACCGGCATTCTTCTCCAGATAATTTCAGCAAGGAACAAGATCAACGCTAACCCGAAGAGCCATGGCCCAATGGAAAAAATCATCTTTCCCGACGGCTCCGATGACGGCGCGGCCATCCAATCATCAGACGAACCGAATTTCATTCCCCCGGCGACAGAGACAAGCCGTGCCATCTTTCGCTGTGATTGAGGGTCCACCCGATTCTCTGGCACAACGGGAGAACCAACTACCAAGGGTTGCCAACGCAATGGCGTGGTGTTGGCGGAGGTTTCCATCCGCAACGTTTCACCAAGGGGAGGTGCGGGAATACGTGCAATAAACCGATCGGGACTGCGGGCAAGGAAGGTCAGTGATTCCATTGTTTCGTTTGACTCGCTTTGAACATCTGTCACCATCCTGGCGACTGGGCGACTCTCACCCGCGTCGCGACTTTGCTGGCGAATCGCATGTACGATTACTTCACCGCCATCATGTTCGACTTCGTAACGGAACGGATCACGGGCATCCGCCGCGCTCCGCTGCAGAATGCGAGCGAGTGCCTGAGCGTATTCGGGCCACTGCTGCCACGGTTCTGTCCCGGCTCCCACCGGTTCGGTCGTCAGTGTCGTGACACGTCCCAAACCGTACCGCCAACTCGAGAGGATCGGATGTTTCTCGTTCGCAGTTTCCAACAACACTTGGCTGCCGGGCCGTGGCTTACTTTCGACATAGCCGGCAAGACTTGGCACGTTTGACGTATCCACATCGCCCCACCAACCTGCGCCACCTCGCACACGAACGGTGTGAATCCCCGGACGGTAGGCAGGCAGTTTGGTCGTGGAAGGCTGCTTCAGCAAAATCTCAGGCAGATTGAAACGGTTCGGCACATTGTAAAATCGCCCTTTTCCCCAGTTCGCAATGTTGACCAAGAATTCGCTGTGATAGCCACCCCCGGCGAGCACCGTTGAAACATTGATCCCCTCACCCGCCATCCGCCGCATCAGCGATTCAAAATCTCCCGACTCGACACCGCCGTCGGTCAAGACCAGGACATGCTTGTAACGCGTATCAACATTTTGCAGCCCGTAAAACGCTTCTTCAAGCGCTGGCAAAATTACGGTTCCACCACCGGCATCCATCCGATTGAGCGCCCGTTGTAATTCGATTGCATTGGAAGCAGGTTGCAACGGCGCCGCCCAACGCTTGGCACCGTAAAATTCAACGATGCCGACTTTATCGTGTGGCAACAATCGACGCATTGCCAACCGTGCGACTTCTTTCGCCAACTGAACTCGCACACCGCTCATCGATCCAGACGTATCGATCACGACCACCAGCGATGTCGACGGATCACGTTTCTCTTCCTTTTGCACAAACTCAATCGGTAACATGGTTTCGATTGGCCGGTTATGCCATCCACCAGCGCCAAAAGAGGCGCGACCGCCACTCATCACCAAGCCGAGGCCGTTGGCTTGAACCGCATTGACGATCTGTTGTTCCGTTTCTGCGGGGATCGATTCAGCAGGAATGTCATCCAGCATCACCAAGTCAGCCTTCCCGAGCGCTTTCCGCACCGCATCGGCATCAGACCGATCGACGGTTTGAACATCAAAACTAGATCCGATCATCTGAGCAAACT
This sequence comes from Rubripirellula sp., assembly GCA_029245125.1. GTDB lineage: Bacteria > Planctomycetota > Planctomycetia > Pirellulales > Pirellulaceae > Rubripirellula. The sequence goes on along the minus strand of JAQWPZ010000069.1, from coordinate 7,188 downwards.
TCTCAGCACCTCCGGTTTGCAGATTGCCGAGGTAAAGCAACTGTGGAGCATCATGGATCGGCAATACGACGGGAATTTGTTCGGAACCTTGCCCGCCCGCACTGCTGACGAACACATCGGCTTCAATGAAACCCGACGCCGATGGTTCAAACTCTAAGACAACCACCTGATCGGCGTCCCCGTTGCACGTTGCCGACGCAAGTGTTTTGCCATCTTGTTGCAGTGACACCTCGCCAGCCTGATCTTTGCCACTCGAAACGACTCGCACGTTCAGTCGCGATGTAGATCCTTTACGGAGCGGTTCGGTCCAGTAGACCTGCACAGGGGTCGGCGGCCGCTCGATGGTGGGCAACTCGACCCAATGGATCGGAATTTCTCGCTTCACTAATGCACTGACAGCACGATTGTCGCCATCACGAGTCGCCATCGCGTCGGAAGCAATCGTCACACTGCCCCCCGATCCGCGTGTAATCAAGGATGAAGCATGCGACAGAGCTGCCGACAACGGCGATGAACCCTGCGAAGGACTATCGTCGATCCAGGTCACAGATCCAAATTCGTCAAACTCATTTTCCTGAACAGGCTGACCGATCGCGACGAGATGGGTTCGCCCTGAATCAGCAAACTCACCCGCCAGACTGCCGACACTCTGATGTGCTTCCTCCACCACACTCGCACTGCGGTCCAAGATCAAAACGCGATCGACTTGCGAATCATTTGACCGAAACTTCGGCTGCGTTAGCGCCAAGGCGAGCATCAAGAATAGCAGGGAGCGCAGCACGTTTTGCACACGATCATTGCCACGCCAGGGACCGACCCACGGCAACAACGCAAAAACGGCAAGTAAACACCACCAAGGAGAGGAAAGAATCATGGCATACGTCCTCGCTGGTACAACATCCATTCACCGGCTAACAAGGCCGACACGATTAATCCAAGCCACGTCATTAAGCCAACTCGCGAAAACAAACCAGCAGCCGGCGAAGCCAGCAGATCAGATGCCTCGGCAACCGGTTGTGACAAGCGAGTCGTTTGAATCTGGCGTCCATCATCGGTTGTTGCGATCGCACCAGAGGCTCGATCGAATTCGGGCGAAGCAACGGGCAAACGATCACCCTGCTCGGCCCAAGGAACCATGGCTGGCTGGTTGGCAAGCCAGCGAATCGAACGAGCCACCAGAATCGGACAGGCCCGACTCTCGGCAAAATCGAATGAGGGAGTGAACAAGCTATTCCAGATCGCGATGCTCCGCCGATCCGCCGCAGCGACTTGGACGTCGATCACCTGCCCACTCTCTTCCGCGAGCGCCATCGCGTCGATCTGCTGAAGCGCTAATTCATTGATCAGCTCCGAAAGTGCCGCCTGGGGATCTTCGCGATCTGATTCGATCAAGAAAGCAGATTCGGTTTCGGTCGAAAGCCGGAGATTCGAATCCGCTCCCGCACCAACTCGAACCTCGGCGTCAGACGTCACGATTTGACAAGCTTTATCCAGACGAATCAATTCGCGTAACGTCTCTGGAACACTCTCATCGATTGCGACACGGATCAGTTCCCGTGTCGGTAACGTCATCTCACCGATCGTCTTGTCATTAACATCCACTCGCAGCGTCCCGCCATCCGCGACGACGTCCAGCAATTGAAACTCCGATTCGGATTGTTGCTCTAACGATTGATCAACTGGTTGATCATCCACCGTGATTCGGACACTTGCGACATCAATCGCCTGTTCTGGGGGGAACCCGATCGCGACATCGACCATTCCCCAGCGACCACTGACCGAATCAGCGACGCCGAGTGTCAGCAATTGAGATGGGGGGACACTTGCGTCACGAGCAATGCGATAGATCGTCAAATCGTTTCGCAATGCGTTTAGGTAGGTCTGCTCAAGTTCCACATCACCGACCAGATACATTGCCAGCGGTGATTCAGGGTTGGCACGAAACGACAACGCCTCGATCGCCCACCGCATCCCCTGCGGGGCGCGAATGACATCTTGCGAATCCTGATCAGTGGCTCGGATGGCAGCCATTTCAATCGGCTCACCAGCAGCAAGCAGTGTTTCCAAGTGGCTGCCGACCGCAACAATTTCCCGAGCCGTCGCTGGCAGCGTCTCGGCACGCTGAATTGCCAATTGCAAATCCGCTTGCCGCTGTTCTGGATCGTCAACACTCCAATCGAGCAACACCACGTGCTTCGTGCCGTCGGCCGGACTGCGGGTTGGCTGAGCCAACAGCATCCACAGGAGAGACGCGATCGCGACTAACATGAGCCACGCCAACCAATGCCGAAATCGACGCACAAAAACGCGTGCCCGCGTCTCTTCGATTGCAGCTTCCCAAAACAGCGTACTCAGTACTTCTACCTCGCGATGCTGCACCCGCAATCGTTGCGCGAGCCACAGTGCGGCGGCCAAACCAATGACCCCGAGGAGAACCGCAAGAGTGGAAAGTAAGGCAAAACTCATGCCACATACCTCCCACCTTCAAACAAGTCACCCAGCTGATCCATCACATCTTTGTCGTGGTCCAAATCCAAAAAGCCACCTTGGCGGCGACGCGCGAAATCACGCAAGCGATCAAAATGCTTGTCATAAGCGTCGCGATAATTCTGCAACACCGTCGAATCAACAGTCACATCCTGCATCACACCTGTTTCGCAATCACGAACTCGAATGTCACCGCGTAGGCGAGGCTCACGATCTTCTGGGCGGGTGATCGCGACCAACAGTGGGCGATGACGGGTTCGCTTCAGCTCCGCCATCATGGCGTCGATACCGTGCGGATCAAAGAAATCAGAAATGATCACTAACATCCCTTCACGCAAACCGAGTCCACTAAATTTTGCCATCGAATTCGCCAAATCGGTTCCCTTCTGTTGACCGATCGATTCTTGACCAATCCGGGTGAGAGCCTGGGCAATGATATTCAATCGACCACGCCCGGAAGTTGGGCGAACGGTCGCATTGAGTGCTTCACTGAACGGGAACAAACCAACGCGATCATGCTGATCGAGTCCGATCGATGCAAACGCAATCGCAACTTTCATTGCTGTCACGGCACGTGGCGGGTCCTCTTTCCACATGCTGAGTGAAAGATCGGGCATCAGATAGATCGGCAGGTCTTCCATTTCCTCAAACAACCGCACGACAACACGACCAAGTCGGCGATAGACATTCCAGTCGATCGATCGCATCTCGTCGCCTGGTGAGTAGGGACGATAATCACGAAACTCCATTCCCTGCCCACGATCACGCGAGCGGTGCTCTGCCCAGCGTCCGGCTGGCGCGACCCGTCTTGCAACGATCCGCAGCGCATGGGCCTGCTCCAGAAAATGCGGATCTAGAAGATTAAAGCGGTCATTCATGTTGTTGTTTTTTTCGTGATTCACGACGGGCGCGGCTCAGTAAAACCGAGCCGAAGCATTCGGTCGCTGAACTACTTGAGTACTTCTTGAATCACGTCGTCGGGAGTCACACCGTCTGACATACCATGAAAGTTGACCAAGATCCGATGCCGCAACACATCGGGCGCGACAGCCTTCAGATCTTCACCGGCGACGGCAAAACGCCCATCTAACAAGGCTCGAACCTTACCGGCCAGGATCAAGGACTGAACACCACGTGGGGAAGCCCCCAAAGAAACCACTTCGTTGACCAGTGGCCGCGCGTACTCGCTTCCCGGTTGCGTCGCCATGACAAGTTGAATCGCTTCGGTTTCAACATGATCCGGCACGGGAACCGACCGTACAACTTGCCGCATGCGAATGATCGTTTCGGCATCCGAAACAGGATTCAATGCTACTTCTTTGTTGGACGTGGTTCGCCGCAAAATTGTCCGGTAGTCTTCTTCGGCTGGGTAGCCGACAACCAATTTGAACAAGAAACGGTCGAGCTGTGCTTCGGGCAATGGGTAGGTTCCCTCTTGCTCGACAGGGTTCTGCGTCGCCATCACACAGAACGGCTCTTCCAAAGCAATCGTACGGTTCCCCACCGAGATTTGCTTTTCCTGCATCGATTCCAACAATGCAGCTTGCGTTCGCGGGGTCGCTCGGTTGATTTCATCAGCCAACACCAAGTTGGCAACGAGCGGTCCCGGCTGAAACTCTAGCTTCGTGCCGCCCGTTTCGCTCTCTTGCAACACGTTGGTGCCCCGGATGTCGGCAGGCATCATGTCCGGCGTGAATTGGATACGGCTAAAGGTCAAGTGAATCGCCTTCCCAAGCGAGCTGACCAACAAAGTCTTTCCCAAACCGGGCACACCTTCGAGCAGCACGTGGCCGGCAGCAAACAGGGCTGCCAGCACACCATCAATGGTGGCATCCTGTCCCACCATCATCCGCGAGACTTCTTCGCGGATGGCAGCATGGACGGTTCGAAATTCATCGGCCGCCTGACGCGCGGCTTCGGGATTATCAACAGACAAGCTAGAACTCATGATTGCGGCGTATCACTTTCTGCGACGGTGGACGTCTGCAAGGGATCTTGAGGAGTCGTACTGGTTGTGTTTTCTGGAGAGGACGTCTGCAATGGATTCTGGGCGCGACGTTCCAGGAAGTAACGTCGCACAAAATCCTGAAGCCAAGGTGAAAAATCAGGATGGTGAATGGGGCCAACCGAACCTTGGCGGGGCAACCGATCCTGAGCAGCAACGGGATCGCTCTGTTCAGCTTCGGGAGTGATCCGTTGTTGCGTGATGCGGATGCGACCTTTGTTTGGCTGGCCATTGACGCGATCGGGGATCGGGACCCCTAACACCAACGATGCCACGCCGCGAGATTTCTTTTGCCCACTCGGCCCGCCGCGTCCGTTCGCGTCGGGATTGGGTTGAGCATTGCCAAAGCCAATCTGCAAGTCACGGTTGACCGGCGTGCGACGGTCGCGGAGATTTGGCTGAACACCGCCGCGTGATTCTTGCTCTTCTTCTTCGTCGGCAACGTCTTCTTCGTCTTCGATATCCTCATCGTCGGGCGTTGCAGCTTGACTGGAACTGGCCCAGTCGCTCGGGGCGGCATTGTTGTCGGACCCTTTGGAAGATCCTTGTCCGGCGGTCGCTCCCGACGGTTTTTCTTCCTGCGGGCGAGGCTTCTTCTCTCGTTCTTTCTCTGGCTTTTGCTTTTTCTTTGGCTTCCGTTCTCGCTTGGTCTCCTCGCCTGACTTGGAGGGCTGACCGGAGGTGGAAGGCGCCCCACGAGCACTCGAAGGATTGGCCGATTGTTGGCTCTCTCTGGTTTCGCCTTCGCTCAATTTCCCGCTCGATTCTTCGGCTTCGTCCGGGATGTCGGCACCAGACGAACCTTGCCGATTGACTGCCCGTTGGCTGCGTTGTTCCGGTGGAGCCTCTTTCTCTGGATTGGGCTCTGGGAGCTCTTCAACGTTGGGCTGTTGCTTCGGTTGCGAGGCGTCTGGTGTAATCGAAACGGGAGCAGCGACAGAATTGATTTCGGGCAGCGACGGATCGCCGGCCAAAGGAACGCGAGAATACTGTGTCAAGAACGCCGCGATCAGCAAGCCAATCACCGCGACCGGCAATGGCCAAAGCGAAAGCAACGACGCGGACCGACGAACACTTTTTTCGTCCAAGGATGCTTCGCGGGCACGCCCCACCCAATCCGTTGCATCTTCGACTGCCGCCTGCATGAATCCATCACGGGACGAACGTTGCATGAAATGATCAGCTGTCGCAATCCGCTCACTCGATCCAATCTGTTTATCAGCTGCCAACAATGCACGATGTCGACTGACTTCGACTTGGCGAGTCAACACTCGGGCGAACAGCCACGTCAGCGGAACAGCAACCGTCAAGATGCTCCAACTGGTCCACGAAAAGAACCATCCGGCCGAACCGCCTGTTACCCAACGGAAGACTTGGATCAAAATTGCCAACAGGGGCATCACGACCAGCAATTTCAAGGCGGTCGGCATGCTGTCGCGAATAAAGTCTCCCCGATCCTGACTCTGGATTTGGCTTGCCAGTGTCATAGAGACGATTTCAAGATCGTGAGAAAGCTGTGATGGTTTGTCCTGTTTCACTCGCCCTTCTCCTCGCGTTGGAGTTTGCATTTCTGAGCCTGCAGGACTTCACCGCTGGCAGCATCACGCACCAGCACGATCACTTCGACACTACTCGGCTCAATTCGCAACCCCATCCGTGTCCCACCTTTTGTTTGCCCCGCTTCGAGGGAATCTAGATAACTTGCATTCTCTTTCTCGATCTCTGTCAATTCGCGAGCGAATGAAAAACTTAAGCGACCATCGTCGTCTGGAAGATAAGCAACACCACTGAGCGGTCCCGTGGTTGCCAGGCCTCGGGCCAGCATGCGATGGATGACCACTCCGCTGGAACCATGAAAGACGACGCCACGCTCGGCCACGACCACTTGCACGACCAGCGGATTCAAGTCGAGATCGGCTGCTGAACCGATGGCTGGTCCCTCGATCGTGACCTGCCCTGTCAGTGACTTGCCGTCTAAGTTTGCATCAGTTTTGATTTCGATGGGTGAAGTCCGTCGCAGTCGCGAAATCACCTCATCACGCGTCATACCGTAAATCTTCTCGGCATCGCGAAATTTACCTGCCCCTGGAGCGTTGCGGACGCCGTCGACGACCTGCACAACTGGACCATTGACACCTAACCACTGCGCCATGAACTGGCCGAGCGGTGTGACCAGAGGTTCCAAGCGGGGCGCCGACAAATGGTAAGACAGATAGACACATTCAGCGTCCGAGAAGTGCGACATCACGCCCTGGTTACCCATCGCACCACCGATCGCGCCACCCCGTTGTTCTGTGCCGACATAAGCGTTGGTAAAGAACTCGACAAGACTGGTGCGGTTGGTTCGATCAGCAGCCTCAAACTGGTACATGTCCGGTGCTGAAAAATTTCGAACCCGACCACTAATCATGCGATCAATTGTCTCGATCGTCATCCGTTGTTCCGGCGGTAGCTCGTTATCCAACCGCATCAAAGCCTCCATCGCCAATTCGCTGCTCTCTTCCTTGACGAGCGCTTGAATGTAACGACTGAACGCACGATTCTTTTTCCCATTCGCTTCGTAAACCCGAGCGAGATTGAGATTGATCATGCCGTCCTGAGGCAAGCCAAATGCGGCCGATAACAAATGCCGCCACGCTTCTCGTTTGTCACTCGGCAGTAACAGTTCACCCAAGCGACAGTGCAATTTGTAATTT
>JAQWPZ010000068.1 GCA_029245125.1 Rubripirellula sp. | reverse complement strand
CCATCAATATAGTCGACCTGCCGCCTGTGACTCGCCGCAGTGATCGGGAAACCAAAAATCGCTGGCGGCATACCACTTAAAAATTATCGATCGCGGGCAATCAGAAACGGCGAATCAATATTCAAAATCAGGCAGCACGGCCCAACACTCTCTCTCTTTTCAACAGATCATCATGACCGTCAGTGAAAAATTCGATTGGCGACAATTCCCAGACACCCAACGTTGGGTCGCACAATGGATCGACCAAGTAGTCGATGCCATTCCGTTTCTTGCAACGCTGCAAGCTCGCATGGGAAACGAGACGGGCACGCAATTACAGGACTGGGTTGACCACTTGGTGCTGGGAGAATCGCGGGTAACAGATGATGACTTGATAAGCCTTGGATTTGCCCGTGCGTCCAGCGGGATCGAATCGGTGTGGTGTCACGCCGGCGGTTTGTTTCCAAAGATACAGGTGGCTCAAGGTGACGAACTGCGCCTCGCTTTGAAAGTCGATTCGGTGTCCGATTTCCTGTTCGCTCATCAACTTGATGCAACTATCGACGGTGCGCCGCAGACACCATGCAGAACAGCAGTCGTCGCCCAATCGGGATCGACCGCGGTCTTGGTGATCGAACGTCATGGTACGAGCGGGATGGAACCAAGCATCTGCGAACCAAAGCAAGTTCAACAGGCCACTGCCGTCGGCGAGGCCTTTCGCCTACGTCGTCGTGATTGCGAAGATGATCAACAAGGTTTCGACGAGGCCTTTCGACTGATCGAAACAGCCTGCGATCAGATCGGCGTCGATTGGGCCTGCAGTTTGTTCTTCGCGGCTGAACGCGAATATTGGCAATGGCGAAACCGCGCAGCACAGACCCAGGACAAACGACAGAACCGGCTTGGACTCGGCTGGGCCAACCATGATCACCATACCTACCGAAGCAGCCGAGAGCATTTCGCAAGCCTCGTGAAGTTGCTCGAACGATTGGGGATGAAATGTCGTGAGCGATTTTATGGTGGCGCCGAAGCGGGCTGGGGAGCGCAGGTCCTCGAACAACCAGTTGCAGGCATCGTCGTGTTTGCGGATGTCGACCTCAGCCCTGAGGAAGTTGCAGGAGATTTTGCCCACGAAGGCTTGCAAGCACAGGCGTCGCTGGGAACCGTCGGGATGTGGTGCAAGTTACATGGCGAAGCGATTTTGCAGGCCGGCATGCATCACCTGGAATGTCAGTTCGATTTCAAAGCAGCAAGAGATCAGCTGGCCGATCAAGGTATCGAATCGATGGCTCCCTTCACTGATTTCGATCATTTGAAACAATCATTCACCCAAGGAGAAAAATGGCCTGTCACCTCGAAACGCCTCAACCGAGCCCTGGAACAAGGCTGGATCACCAGCGAGCAGGCGGAACGCTTTCGACACGAGGGCAGCCTGGGTTCCCACCTGGAAGTCCTACAGCGTTGGGACGGCTACAAAGGTTTCAATCAGACCGGCATCAGCGACATCATCCGAAAAACAGATCCGCGGCTCGAAACGTCGTGATATGACCACAACGGGAAGACGCCCATCCCCCCCCCGCCACCGAGAGGCGAAGTCCCAGCCGGTCGACCTACCAACCCGCAATTGGGCCGGTTCACAGCCGCTAGCAGCTGATCACTTCCCCCAAATCGGCTGCAGCCCCAAGGGCTTGTTCGTTTCTGCGAATCATCTCTCGCGTCGACGATTCGCCCGGCCTGACCCACCCAACCCATTGGACTTGCGGCATCTGGACCTACAGCATCCGGACTAACGACCGCCAAGCACCTCACTGTCTGGCACCTCACTGTCTGGCACCTCACTGTCTGGCACCTCACTGTCTGGCACCTCACTGCCATTCCAAATTGTTTACTCGATCGCAATCTGGAAGCTCTCGCCACGTTTGGTACGATGTGCAGCTTTACCTCTCAACACGAAAGATCACTCCATGCTTGCTTCGGGAATCCAGCTTTCGTCCGACGTTGCGTTACTATCAGGCGGATCGCTGATGGCGCTACTCGCGTTGACGGCGATGGAAATCATTCTCGGAATCGACAATATCGTCTTCATCGCGATCGTCAGCGGACGATTGCCGCCGGAGCATCGCTCGATGGCGCGGCGGGTTGGATTGGCACTGGCCATGGTGATGCGAATCCTGCTGCTGATGATGATCGGCTGGTTAATGGGGCTGACAAGGCCACTCTTCGAATTGTCCAACGTGATTCCGTTCGAATCGCTGGCCACCTATTTTGCCGAAGAGGCCGAAATCAATGAGATCACTGGCCGAGATTTAATTCTAATGTTTGGCGGTCTGTTTCTCTTGTACACCGCAGTCCGCGAAATCCACCACAAGATTGAAGGTGGAGAAGACGAGGCTGAAATCGGAAACCTGCCTGGCGATACCGGTGGCGCCGCCGATGGAATCACTCCGATTGATCCAGCCGCCAAGCCAATTTCGATGAGTGGAGTGTTGATCCGAATCGCGCTGATGGACGTAATCTTTTCACTCGACTCTGTCATCACGGCCGTCGGCATGGCCAAGCATATCGAAATCATGATCTTGGCCGTCATCATTTCAGTCGGTGTGATGATCATCTTCGCCAATCAAATCAGCGATTTCGTCCAAGACCATCCAACGGTCAAAATGCTCGCTCTATCGTTCCTGATGCTGATCGGCGTGGTGCTGATTTCTGATTCGGTCGGCACGCCCATCAGCAAAAGCATGGTTTACTTTGCGATGGCATTCTCGCTGATGGTCGAATTTTTCAACCTCCGCGTGGCAACCAAACGAGTCAGACCCAGTCGCGGAGAAGGCGAGGTCGGCACGGTGAGAACGCAATCTTCTCAAAAAAGTGACTGATGATTCCATGCGTCCGGTGGAAGTGATTTCAGCGATGGAAAAGGACCTTACGGAACTGGTTCCAGAAGTGGAGGATCTTGGTCGCTGCAGAACCCAAGCACGCAACAACTTCGTCCCGCCAACGTTGAACCGGTAATGATTGAGTGGTTGTTTGGGTGGGCCAGTATTTGAGCCGACGGTGAAAACGGGATGTGCTGCAAACCCCAAACGCGACAAGGGGAGGCTTCCAACGCATCACCGAATTAGTTGCGCACAACCGGAAAAGATACGCACTGCCGGCTCGGGCAGCCAATGATCGATCACGAAATCGAATCGCAGCAGAATCCGTTGGCCTGCGATCGAATTTCGGAACGCATTTCATTTTCCAGGATACCCAGATTCAGTGTGATGAAATCCGGTCGCGTGCTCGAACACTGCTTTGAACGAAACCGACAATTGTGCCTGCTGGCTTATCACGCCGCCGATTTCCCTGGCCGGTCGCTAGGTTCTGCGATATTAGAAATGCCCACCTAAGTCGGCAGCAGATGCTGATCGCTTTGGCTGGTCCCAAATTCGCCGACGTCGATGTCGTGCTTGTGCAGCAGTTCCAGCCAGAGATTGCACAAAGGTGTTGGTTTTTCGAGCACCGTATGCGATTGGTGGCGGTAGCCTCCGCCAGCGACGATGGTGGGTAGATTGTTGCAAGTGTGATTCGATGAATCGCCGAAGTTACTTCCGATCACGACCGTTGTGTGATCGAGCAACGTACCGTCACCTTCCTTGATTCCATCCAGTGCCACAAGAAATTCATTCAAGTGTTTGATGATATCTGTTTCAATACGGCAGAGCTTTTCGAGGACATCTGGTTTGCCGCCGTGGTGGGACAGCGTGTGCCAACCACCTGTCGCGCCAGGGACTTTGATGGCCCCGTAAATCCAATCGAGTGACAAGGTAATCACTCGGGTTGAATCGGTTTGGAACGCGAGCTTGGCGAGTTCGAGCAGGTTGCGAACTTTCGCTGAGAAAATGAACTCCTGATCGTCACTGAGTGAATTGGGAACGAGAGGTTTCTCTGTTTCCAGCCAGAATTGTTCGCGGCGAAAGCTCGCTTCGAGCTCGGCAACAACAGTACGATAGGAATCAATTTTTCCGATGTCGCCAGTTTCCCGCAACCGCTGAACATCACGATTTAGGCTGCGGATGATTTGTTGGTCGGTTTCCAGCTGTCGACGCTTGGCGGCAAGATCTTGTTTTCCAAACAGCATCTCAAAAATAGCGGACTCGTCGTGCATCGGTGGAATGGCAACGCCACGATTGTTCCACGAGCATCCCCAACCTCGATCGTAAATACTGAACGACAGAAATGGAAACCGCGTGCCACCTCCCATCTGCTCAGCGAGTATTTGATCGACGGAAATCGTGTTCACGAAATTCGGTGACTCGGGCTTTGCTGCGCCGGTCAAGAACGACTTTTCCGAATCGTGATTGCTGGTCTCCATGCCGGGGTGAAACAGGTTCTGCAAGACCGTCATCTTGTCCTTCTTCGCCATCCCCTTCAAATAGCTCGACGTTTCAAGATCGCCACTGCCCACGGGAAAGAAGTTCGGCTCGTAAAACCCCAGTGAGTTGCAGATAAAGATGATCCGCTTGGGTGGTTTCATGGAGGCTTGCTTTTCGTCAGCTCGCGCAGCAATCGCGTGCATGGCGAGCGGAAACGCCGCACCAAACCTCAACAAGTCTCGTCGATTGAAATGATTCATCGAGTCTTCTCCGACATCGATTCGACAACGACTGCGGTCACCACATCCTTCATTCGGCAGTCATTCGGCTGATCGTTGATCATCGCCATCAAGGCTAACCGTTGCTCAAGGCTGGGAGCGTAGCCGTTCACGTATTCAAAGAACTTTTTCGCGAAGTTGTAACCAACACGGCGGTGATCGGTAAGCAGCAGTTCCTTCAGGCCAAACACATCATTGAACCGACGGTCGTCAACTTCGCCAGATGAATCGACATCGCCGGCTGTGCGAAAATAGCCTTCTAAACGAAACTGAAAAGTGCTTCGGTGGGGTAGTTCAACGCAATATTTCTGTCGCCACTGCCCGGTTGCGTCAAAGCTCTCCAGCGCGAATCCATAGGGATCGATGCTCTTATGGCAGGCGTAGCACGTCGCGTTGTTCTTGTGCTGATCGATCAACTCGCGAAGTGTTCTCGCGGCTGCTGTGCCATGCTCAGGCTCGATTGCCTTGACCGCTTCAGGTGGCGGAGAAATTGGTGTGCCGACGATATTTTTTGACACCCATGCCCCGCGGAGGATCGGCGATGTGTCAAAACCGTCGGTCGTGACTTTCAAAATACTTCCCATCGTCAACAACCCACCCCGTGGAACTTCGACTCCGAACGATACTCGACGAAGATGTTGTCCGATGATGCCATCGATCCCATAGTGCTGTGCGAGTCGCTGATTCAGGAATGTGTAATTTGAATCGATCAGCTGGGTAACTGGCATGTTTTCACGGATCAGGTGCGCTAAGTAGGCCTGCGTCTCGAGGGGCAGGAAGTGATGCAACAAATCATCATATTTTGGATACAGCTTGAGTGACGGTGATACCTTGTCCCAGGAACGAAGATTCAACCATTGATCACAAAGCGATTCAATCATGCGGTCACTGCGTTGATCGGCAAGCATACGATCAATTTGCAAACGAATCTCTTCTTCGGACAGCTCAGATGATCCGCAATCAGCGGCGGCAGCAAGCAATTCCGCATCGGGAACCGATAGCCAAAGTGATCGGGCTAAATTTGCTGCTTGCCCATACCCTGGGCTTGAATGTTCGCCGGGAACGAGCAGAAACCGCGGCGAGCAGAGGACCGCCTTGAAGCCAACTTTGGCAGCACGAACGAATTTGTCATCTCTCGAATGTCCCAGCCCGACAAGCTCCTGCTGAGCAAGCGCGATGTACGGAGCCAGTTCGTCGTCGGTCAACTGAGTCGAGAAAGCTCGCTGAGCGAACCGCTTAACAACAAGTTTGAGCGATTCTGGAGAATCCGAATCGACGACAACCTTGGTCCTGGAAAAATCGCGATTGATCGGCAGTACGACGTCCAGCTTGCCGATCGACGCGAGCGAGCGGCCGTCCACCGTTTTGGCGTCATTAACCAGAAACTTGATGAAACGCGGTTTGATCGGCGCCGGAAATTGAATCGGCTGCTCATTCGCAAGCCGCACTTCCAGCTCACCAGTAACAATCGCATCGCTCCAGTTGCGGCCATCTTCGGAGACAAAAACCGAATACTTCTTCACCAGGCCGTTACCGTTTCCGCCGGACCAAGCCGCGTAAGACAACCCGTTAATCTCAGCGGCACGCGGATTCTTTAAGACAACAAAATGTGGAGGCTTGGCAAGAGTCGGTTCAAATCGCGTGTGCCAAAACGTTTGATTGGAACCGTCCTGCAGCTTTTCTTTCTCCATTCCTTTCTGAAAACTGCTAACAGCCAAACTGCCTCCGATTTTCTGCAGGTTGGATTGGTAGCCTGATTTTGCAAGCGGCACGCCGCTCACCACTGGCACCTGCGGGGGCAATTCGCGGGCAATACCTTGCGACTGACTCCCTCGCATTGGCAAATCTCCGAACACCGTTTGAAACGAATTCGGCGGCCAATCCTGCAGTGGGCCCCGCACCAACAATTGCTTGATGTAAACGCCTTGCTGGGGGTCACTCTTGCGGAACGTATGCTTGCTGTAACAGTGTACCGATACGTTCTCGCCAGGTTCCAAAAAGGCACGTATCGTATGCGACTGCGGCACTCGATTGCCAAGCGAGATAACTTCAAGCAACCGCTGTGGTTGCGGGCGATCGTCAGCGTAGTAGTACTTACCAGCGTGAACTTGAATACTAACGTCTTCTTTGAAATCCCCAACCTTGGCTGCCTCGAAGGTCAGTTCATACCAACCGGCGGTTGGTGGATCGAAGTTATCGTAAAAGAATGAGTAACTGTTTCCATTGTTCGCTCGCGTCCACGAAAACAATACGCCGTCTTGGTAGTCACGAGTATAGATATTGTAAGTTTGGTGGCTGTCCTTCAGCTTGTTGGTATTCCAGATCTGTTCCTGTGGAAATCCATCGTTGGGAAAAGCTTGCTCAAGCATCTTATCCGCGACCGCGAAATACGATGCGAGCATTTCTTTGCTTAGCCCAATCCTGCGGTCGGAATCGAAATCACGTGTACCGCGATCTTCCGGAATCTCGCCAGTCAAGTCGAGATCGACGCCCAATAAATCGTTCACGCTGTGAACAAACTCGTGTCGACTAAGCCGACGAAATGAAATTGGCGTTATCTTCTTTTGCTTTGCCGCCAGCCACTTCAAGATCACTTGCCTCTGCGCTGCCGTTGGTTGCTCCGCATCCGAGGGAGGCATCTTGGCGGTGATCAGATTCTCAAAAACAAGCGTTCCATCGAAATCACCCTGATTGAGCGAACCAGCCAGGTCAAAGCCACCTTCTCCCGCCACACCATCGTGACAGTCGAAGCAATATTCCCGCAGTAACCCGGTTGGTTGAGCAGCGGACGCCAGTGCTGAACCGAAAAGGCTGGTCAGCGCCAGGACAATAAGCAAGAATTTGAAAATCAGACGTCTCGCAACAACTCGATTACCGCTATGGGTATTTGAACAGCATCGCGTCATAGATTCTCACCACTTGATGGAACGACTGGTTTCACGGGCATACTCTTGACTTTCGAGATGCGATGACGCTTGCTGTCGGTCATTTGGAGCTTACAAAACTAACTTGCAGGAATCCCAGCGTGAAAAAACATCGGCCGCCTCACTCCAGTTTAACCAGACTGGATGATGGTGACCACGGACGACGACCTAAAGGTGGGTTCCAATCGCAACTTTCCTACAAGCTTCTACCCGACATGCGGCTGAATCCACGCCAATGCCTTTTGCTCGGCGCATCGTCGAGCCCATTCATCTGCTTCGCCGATACAGTGTGCCCCCTCCCAAATGCACTGGGGATGTGCACTGGGGATGTGCACTGGGGCACTGGGGCACTGGGGCACTGGGGCACTGGGGCACTGGGGCACTGGGGCACTGGGGACAGGCAATGAAAACAAAACCGGCGAAATATCCAAGCGTGTCAATCCACGGCGACAGAGCTTTCTCCCTGAACATGGATCGCCATCATTTCTGCGAAGACACTCGCACAGTACCGAGCCTCGCCCCTCAGTCAAAGCCGTTACGCGCCAGTTGTGCTTCGTGACCGAATGCAGATTGAGGCAACGCCACGGTGTCGGAATCAAGATAGTGGTGTTAACCGACCAGACGACACATTCGGTTGACCGGTATTGACGTTCCTCTTCATTGAACCGCTATGCCTTGACACAAACGTGGAAAGGTGGCGGAACGCTGCATCGACACTGACTTCGCCAACAGTCCTTCGCGGCCGTACTTGTTCGCGTCAGGAAGTTTCGTCCCAACACCTTGGCGCCGAGAACAAAGAAGCAATTTCGAGACTCCCCTCTCGCGGCTTCTGCAAGCTTCTTCCAAACGCTCGATCAATGCCGCAGCACCAACATCCACGAAGACTCGAACTCAGTGCAGTGCAGTGCACTGTACTGCAGGACGCAAGCTCCTGGGTGTCAAAACGACGGTCTTAGTCCTCCGTGGAGCGCACAGGAATCGGAACCTGCGAGGCAGACGCATCCTCATGCTGCTTGGCAAAAAAGTTCGCGATACCGCCAAATGCAAAACAGCCAATGCAATAGATCAGTGGCAAGTACGAATAGGAAGCATCCTTGGGATTCAACAGCACAAGCAGAAACAGTGCTCCTCCCATGAAGGCGGTCAAGGAAAGTCCGAGCCAGGCAATATACTTTGCGTCGTTCATTGCGTTATCTGATTGAAGGTGGAATGGTTGAAGGTCAGTGAAAGGAAGAAGGGATGAGGTGGCCGCTGCAACGTATTGCCGTACGTCAACGGTAACTCCGCGGACCGAGGCAGACACTGCGGTGGCGACGAAACGAGTCTTCGGCGTGATGATCCGGCCTCGCATCACCTCGTATTCTTGTCGACGTATCTCCGTTCCGATTTCGCGATAAACGGCAGCTGCGACTCGGATTGCGGGACGAACGCCACCGGGCAAATAGTGCATCCCCGCTTCCGCGGTCTGATAGTAGCCTTCGGCGACGTCCAGCATCTTTTGAACCACTCGCCGAATTTCTCCTTCGCCAACCGAATCAATGTCACCGCCGAGCCAATCGCTCGGCAGGTAACATCGTCGACGATGAGAGTCCTCAAGAACGTCGCGTGCGATGTTCGTGAGCTGCATCGCGGTTCCTAAAGCGCTGGCGTGATGAAATGCTCGCGCGTCACGAACGTCAAAAATCTGACACAGCATCAAACCAACCACGCCCGCAGCACCATAGCAATATCGGAGCAGCTCGCGTTCACTCTGAATTTGCCCGAGTTCCAAATCCATGGCCATTGCGTCCAACAAAGCCACTGGGTAGTCCTTGCGAATTCCATGTCGGTCTACCAGTTCGGCAAGCCATTGTGACGATCGGTGCCGAACCTGTTCGCCTCGATAGATACGGTCCACGTCGGCCTGGAGTGTTTCCAAGCGGATCTTCGCTTCGGCCAGCGTGCTTGCCGAGTCGACTGCGTCATCACACCAGCGACACCAAGCGTAGAGTTTTCTCACATCGTCGCGAATGTGCCGAGGCAACAAACAAGACGCAAACGAGAAAGACCGGCTGTGTTTCTGGATGACAGACCCCAAACTCTCGGGGACATCATCAAAGTCACGGTCGACGCAGGTAGCCTCAAAATTCATCGTGTTAAAACTCCGAAGTCCTGAGCCACTAGACCACACGTTGCCTTAGCAGTGTTGATGACGCCCGGCACACCAGCGCCCGGATGCGTGCCGCCGCCCACGATATATAGTCCCGGGATTTTGTCGGCACGATTGTGAGGCCGGAAATACGCACTCTGAGTCAGCTTGGGTGCGACAGAAAATGCCGACCCGCAATGCGCATTCAATTCATCCCGGAAATTATTGGGCGTGAAATGCCGGCGAGTGACAATCGACTCACGCAAGCCCGGCAGACGCTCCTCGAGCGTCTCCAAGATCGCATCGCCGTACTGCTGGGCGACCGTGTCCCAATCGATTGCTGCACGCCCGAGATGCGGAACCGGACTCAGGACATAGAATCCTTCACAACCCTCGGGGGCAAGCGAACGATCGGTGACCGTTGGCGTGTGCAAGTACAAACTGAAGTCTTCGGGTAGCCGGTTTCCTTTGAAGATATCGTCGAGCAACCCTTTGAAGCGTGGACCAAACAGAATGGTGTGGTGCGCGAGATTTTCGTAACGACGGTTCGTACCGAAGTACATCACGAACAAAGACATCGACCACTCCATTTTTTCAAGCCGCCGCTGCACAGGCCTTGCCTCGTCAACCTGATCGTAAAGTTTTGCGTAGGTGTGGTGTACGTCAGCGTTGGAAACAACGGCGTCGAATGATTCTTTCTCAACAGAATCAGTCGTGACAAGATGCTTGGTCTGACTCTTCTGGCGGGCAACGTTGATCCTCCGCACTGGAGTGTTGATCCGAAAATCCCCGCCCAAGTCCTCGAACAACCTCACCAAACCATTCACAAGGGCTCCTGTCCCGCCTCGCGGAAAGAAAACACCCCATTCACGTTCGATCCAGTGGATTAACGTGTATATCGCGCTCGTGTCATATGGATTGCCACCCACCAATAGCGGGTGAAAGCTAAACGCCTGCCGCAGATGTTCATCCTTGATGAATCGCGAAACGGTCGAGTAAACGCTGCGATCAGCCCGTAGTCGCGCCAACTGCGGTGCAACCCGGATCATGTCGCTGAATCGAAGAAAGGGAACCGCACTAAGTTCTTCGTAACCCTTCTGGAAAACTCGCCGGGAGTAATCAGCAAAACGTCGGTAACCTGCTTCATCCTTTGGATTGATCGCCCGGATCTGTTCGATCAAGCTTGCTTCATTGGAGACATAGTCGAAGGACGTGCCATCCTGCCATTGCAGCCGGTACAAGGGCTCGACAGGAAGCAACTCGACATAGTCTTTCATGTCGCGTCCAGCCACCTCGAATAACTCTTCGATGCAGTGCGGCGCGGTGATCACCGTTGGCCCCGCATCAAACGTGAAACCATCATCGTGGTAGACGTAGGCCCGCCCGCCCGGTTTGTCACGCGCTTCGAAACAAGTCGTCTCGAAACCCATCGCTTGGAGGCGGATTGCGGCTGCCAACCCACCAAAGCCGCTACCAACAACAGCAGCTCGCCCACGCCCGACCTTCCCACCGCTGGAATTGTGCCACCCGCCAGAGCCCGCCTGCTTTTCGATTCCGATTGGAGTTCCAACAGACATGGGTTACCTCTTGCTCTGAAGTCGTTGGAGGGTGAGTTGCAAGCCACGTGTCGAACCAACGCATCTGCCTAGCAACCGTAGCGAATTCTGGAGCTTGCGTTGAACGTAGTCGTCGCCGCGTGTTCCAATAATCCCGAGTAGCGTCTCTGCGACCGCGCGGTATTCGTCTCTGTCACCACAGGCATTTCGCAATCGCTTTTGCAGCGCGATCATCTTTTGCTCAGTGACAGTTCTCGACGCCCAAGCCCAAGCCCATGTCACGCGAGCATTTCGCAAATCATCACAACGAACATCGCCATTAACGAACCGGCGAAGCTCTTGCAGATCGTTTTTCATTTGCAAACAAACACCAGCCACCATGCCGAAGCTTGAAAGGGCTTTCCGGTGGTCCGAGTCCGCACCCGCGGCAGCGGCGCCCAACCACGCAGAAAGTGCGGTCAGTCCGCCCGTCTTGAGTCGACTGATGTCACGAGCGATACCATAGATCTGATCAATCGGGACGGAATCAACCGAAGCCCCGAGGTCCATTGCCTGACCTTCATGGCAGCGACGAACCGTCCGGATGCTGCGTGTGAGCATTGCCTGCGTGAGACGCGGCGAAAGCGGAGTTTCCGATAGTCGCTCGAGCGATTGAAAGTAGAGCCAGTTGCCAACGTTCAATGCGATTGGTAACCCAACTTCGCGGTGGAGCGTCGCATGCCCACGCCTAGTTTCAGAGCTATCCTCGATGTCGTCAATAATTAGTGAACCAGCATGCAACAACTCGATCGCTTCTGCGATTTGCTTCGGAACATCGCCCCGCCCACCAGCAGCCCGATAAGATTCGTTGATCACCGAAGCCCGAAAGCGTTTCCCCGTGTGTCGCAAAAATCGATTCGCAGGATCATGTAACGCTACATCCAAAAGTTGATGATCTGACTGGCTGGGCGTAGCGACCGCAGTGTGAGTCGAGTGGCGATGAAGGCGTGTGGGTGCTGTGCTCATGAGTTGCCTTCGGAAAGAAGCGAACGGAAAAATCGGATGGGACGCAACCCAGTCAACGTTGGTGGGATGCCGACAATGATGCGAAAGGCATCAGCGGGGCCGAACCGGTGCGAGTAAAACCGCTTAATGGCGTCGTCACCAAGAACTCGATAAAAGCGTTTAAAGATGCGGTAGCGGTGCTTAGGTGTCACCAAACGAAACAGCAAGCGGTTCAGAAAGCGTGAATACGTGGCCCGCCAGCGATGGTCTCTCGCGAGTTCCTCGACACGCCCGTGAGCTCCCGCCAGCGGCCCAGACGCGACCGCGTGGGCAAAAGCAACCGCCATAGGCAACGAGTATCCAGTTG
This sequence comes from Rubripirellula sp., assembly GCA_029245125.1. GTDB lineage: Bacteria > Planctomycetota > Planctomycetia > Pirellulales > Pirellulaceae > Rubripirellula. The sequence goes on along the minus strand of JAQWPZ010000068.1, from coordinate 1,226 downwards.
CCGCATGGAACCAACCACCGGCGTACCCACCCGCCAATTGATCCTGGTCGGAGGGTTTCCCAACCGCATCAAACGGCATTGGCAGCACGCCAGATTCTTCACGAACAATGCGGAATCCGGTGATGCCCTGACCACGAAGATGATGGTCCACCACGTCCCAACAATCCTGGCGTTCCAACTCCGGTGAATCTGAAAAACGTGTGTCTTCAATCATCACACGTCGTCGGCCAAAGGGCAGCGTATACAGGAATCTGAAGCCATCGCGTTGATCGGCGATGCTCTCCATCACGGTTGGGTTCGTAAGCGGCCAATCTTCTCGCAACTCAAGCTCAAACCCAAAGAACTTTTGATATCCGCAACCCCGTTTACCCGCGAGACGCGAAGGTCCGCGACAATCGATGATCAAGGGCGAATGGAATGATTGACCACAAGAAGTGACGACGTGGTCTTCAGCGATCTCAACGACGTGAGTGTCGGTCAGAAGCTCCCACTCCGAGTCTGCGCAATCCGAGTCTGCGCAGTCCGAACCTTTCCTCCGCTCGTCCGCTGAGAAGATATCGTTCGTCGCGCCTCCGCAACCTGCTGCGACCGACATCTCAGGCGACCGCTCAAGAACTGCTACCGTGTATGCAGAGTCTGTTTTGAAAAGCCCTCCCACAACGGACGCGAAGTGTTCGGACGGGATGGATGCGTATTGGAGCAAGACAGAGCGTCGAAATTTTCCCAATCGGACTTCGTATCCGTCCCAGCGGTGTTGCACAAGCGGATCGACCCAAGATCGACATGCCGCGGGGACATCGCCCGGGTGGAACGACCATGTATGGTTTCCAGCAAGCACCGGCCCCCGCTCAAGCATCAAAACTCGTGCGTTTGGATGAAACTCCTTCATGGCTAGAACCAGCAGCCCGCCCTGAAGACCACCACCCACCAAGATGCAGTCGTATCTTTGGGATGCAACTGGAGCGATTAGATCTGTTTCTACCTTGTTTGGCTGAACCACCCGCTGAATCACCCTCTACAATAAACAATTCTGTACCTTCTTGTTTACCTATTTGACAATCTGCAAGTTTTCCCGGAAGACCACTTAATTCTAAAGCACCTTTTCTTCTTACATTTTCTCTAGCTTTTCGAGCCACATCCCTTGCCATTGCCGCTTGAATAACTTTTGCAAGAATTATTTTTGCAACTGAAGGGTTTTGATCAAACCATATAGACAGTTTTTCATT